>CAZBKP010000084.1:0-4293 GCA_964492525.1 uncultured Cardiobacteriales bacterium | reverse complement strand
TCCTGTACCTCCAGGTCCACTATTAATCGCAAGGTAAGCTAATTCCCAATCGTTACCATTATCTGCTTGTTTTAATACAAATTCATACCCACCCAATTCAGCCACACCACCATGAGTATCAAGCGTAAACTGACCTGCTTTGCTTCCTGCCGTCATCACAACAGTGAGCGTATCATCTTTGGTTGTATTCGCTGAACCATTGTTTTGAATAGAAATTTTCTGAGTTACATCGTCAGCAAGCACATTATTTATTAAGAGCATATCTCCTTTTCCTTTAACAATATCCGTATTCATTACGATTACGCCACCCGTACCACTAAATTCTTCAACTTCAATTGTGGTATAAGTATCTTTAGTAGTATTTATAATTTTAATCTTGCCTTCATTCTTTATCTCGTTATTAAGCGTTAGCGTTACATCTTCACCTGCAATATTCCAGATATTTGCCACACTATCTTTATCCAGAGAGAAATTATCAATGCTTGTAGGATCCTCGCCATTAAGCTCTATGTTTAGCACCCCTTTATTTTTGATAGAAAGAAAACCTATCGAGTAGGAATCAGGCTTTAGAGTGCTTGAACTATTATCAATAGTGGTATCTTCAATCGTGCCCCCATCAAAAACAATTTGCTGGGAGCCATTTGTGAATACAGAGTTAATAGCTTGACTGTCCCTCCCTACTTTTAGCTCGGTGTTAGACTTTATTTCGAAATTTTCTATAACCCCCCCATTGGTTATGGAAATCGTCCCTTTATTCGCTAATACATTGTTGTTCCCATCGATTTCGATGCCGTCTATTGTAATAGAGTCCCCAGGTCCGGGGTTGGTCCCCAAAAGATCATCTAGGGCCGTTGATTCATCGTTGATTATAATCTCTGTTGAATAAGTAGGTATCAAAAGAAGAGAGGATAAAAGCAATACCATAGTTTTTTTATTAAAAGTGCTTTTTTTCTTTAGGGCGGTCGTCATTATAATCCTTCTTAAATATAAATTAATTCTATTAAACATCATTATTTTATGTTTTTTCCTAGGAAAAACAATGTTATCGATTTATACATCTTTGGTTTGGTTTTAATATAGTTGCTTATGCTTGAAAAATGATTTTTTGTCTGTTCTCTCTTATGGCTCTAAGAGGAGTGGGTATACTTTCATTAAATTCACTTTGTTATCAAGAAAAATATATTATAAATTAATATTATTTTTATCTCTTTAATTTTTAGGCCGCACGATAATGAATCACCCAACGATTACGTCATTAATGCTTAAACTCATGCCATGGATTGCGGCCATTGCTTTCTTTATGCAATCCTTGGATATTTCAATATTAAATACGGCATTGCCCACTATGGCGAAAGATTTAAATGAGTCTCCGTTGAATATGCAATCCGCTGTCATTAGCTATGCACTAGCGGTGGCGCTATTTATTCCTGTGAGTGGATTTCTAGCAGATCGTTTTGGGATTCGGAATATTTTTGTATTTGCGGTGTTTTTGTTCTCAAGCGGATCATTACTGTGTTCGCTCTCTCAATCACTTGTTATGCTCGATATTGCACGCGTAATACAAGGCGTGGGGGGCTCTATGATGGTGCCTGTATCACGTTTGGCATTGATTAAATCATTCAAACGTAGTGAGTTTTTAGCCGCATTAAACGCCTCAACAATTCCAGGGTTAATTGGTCCTGTGATCGGCCCTGTACTGGGCGGTTATTTAGTTGAGGTGATGTCTTGGCATTGGATTTTCTTGATCAATCTTCCTATTGGCATTATAGGAATGATTGCAGGGTGGAGGTTCCTACCCAATACTAAAGGAGAGGATTCATTCTTTGACGCGATTGGCGTTTTCTTGGTTGCCGTCTCTGTGATTAGTGTGACATTAGGGCTTGAGTTCATTAATGAAGAAGTGAATATTTACTACTCTTTTGTACTTTTTGTGATTGGCGTCACGTTGCTTTATCTTTATGTTCAGTATGCAAAAAAATCCTTACACCCGATATTTCCCTTAAGTTTATTTCAAATCCGAACCTTTGCGATTGGAATTACAGGGAACTTGGTGAGTCGGCTTGGAATTTCTGCAGCACCTTTTTTATTTCCGTTGCTTTTACAAGTCGCATTTGGTTATTCCGCGATTGATGCAGGCTTGATTCTGATGCCTATGGCATTAGGGTCGATTGCTATGAAAACCTTTGTGCAAAAGATATTAAGGCGTTTTGGCTATCGGAATGTATTAAGAGTCAATACGATTATTGTAAGCGTGATTATTATGTCTGTTGCTCTGCTTAATAAAGATACCCCGATTGTGATAATGTGCATGTTGTTATTTTGTTTAGGGATCGTTAATTCTCTACAGTTTACCTCGATGAATAGCATTACTTTGGCCGATTTACCTCCTAATTTAACGAGTAGTGGGAATAGCTTGATGGCGGTGAATCAACAGCTTGCCATTAGTTTTGGTATCGCATGTGGTGCGGTTTTGGTGCGATTATTTAGCCATGACGTTGCGTTTGATCATCCTGATGTGGCCGATGCCTTTAAGAAAAGCTTTGTTGTCTTAGGTGTACTCACGTTCATCTCAAGTTTTATTTTTCATAGACTCCATGCGGAAGATGGGCGAAATTTAACGACGAAAGAGAGTAGCTCCGAGGTCTAATGTTAGGTAATCCATCTAATTTCTATCATTATATTGTTTGCGATCTTCTTTTGGAGATTTTCTAAGATTGAATTTGTTTTAATAAAATATTGAGTTCTTTTGTGATGTTATCAAGGTCATCGCATAGTGTTTTATGAAATTGTTTCGCTTCTGGTTTTCGTTTTTTCCACTCTTCTTTTGAGAGAAATTTGATATCTTTAATATTTTTAGACAAACTCAGTGTAAATAACCCTTTAGAAAAAAGTTTTGCTGATTCTTTTTTTAAACGACTTGAAGCATTATCAATAATTTGATGAAAATGCTTTGCAGAAAAAATAGTGATGCCATTTTCGGTATAGATTGCTTTATGTAAGAACTTTGATAAACCTTTATAAGTATTATCTAGCATTGTTTTAATTTGTTGATTACCATCTAGTTTCTGGTCAACGGCATTAATGAATTGGGTATGAATTGCTTTCATTAAAGTAGTTGCTTTCACTTCAGTAGGTGCAAGTTTACCTTTAACAAGTTGGTATACTTTTTTAGCTTGAGCAGTAATTTTTGGGCTTGCAGGCACTTCTTTTCGGTTGTAAGAAATTCGACCTGCGTCATTGATCATGAGGTCGTATTTTTTTGTTTTGATTTGAATAAAGGAGTTTGCCACTAACATGTCATACTCAGGATCCTGTTTACAGACAGACTCTGCAAAAATAGGTGTGATCACTAACGAGATAAGAAAAAATACAATTTGAATAAAGCAACGGTGTGAATACATAAATATAAAATCATTTTTTTGATAGATGTAAGAAATATAGCACAATACGATATAATATGTGGAATTGCTATGATATGGAGATGTTATGATCAAGATGATAAAAGCCTCGTTATTACCATTTATTCTTGTTTTTGGTAATGTTGCGTTAGCGAATGAGCAGTTTGTTAAAAACTACTTTGATAATTTTATTTCGATTCAGGCTGATTTTGACCAAGTTGTGACACAACAGAAGAAAAAAGAGAACTCATCGGGTAATTTAAAGATTAGAAAAAAAACAAAACTTTATCTTACGCCAGGGTTTTATTTTGATTATACAAAGCCATTTAAACAGAAGATTATCAGTGATGGAGCAAAGCTCTGGCATTATGATATTGATCTACAACAGGTGGTCATTAAAAAGCTTGCCGAATTTGAAAAGAATTCACCTTTATTTATTATCTTTAACGATCAACCTATTACGGATCAATTTGACATTAAAACAGTATCATCAGAACGTAAATATCGTTTAATTCCTAAAAAGCGTTCAGCAGACACGAATGACCTCGAGTATATTGAAATTGAATTTACGAAAGGGCAACTTTCAGGTGTTTCTGCAAAACAATCATCAGGAAGTGATTTATCTCTTAAATTTTCAAACATTGTGCCAAATGCTGCATTTCCAAATGATGCGTTTGCTTTAACTATCCCTAAAGGGGTAGATGTGATTGATGAAACAAAATGATTTTTTCTCTGAAGTAGACACACGATTTATTCCTCTTGCAGATCGTTTGCGACCTACTTCACTTGACTCAGTCGTTGGGCAATCACATTTGCTGGGTGAAAATAAACCGCTACGAATTGCATTTGAAAGCAAAAAACCTCATTCAATGATTTTTTGGGGGCCACCTGGTGT
>CAZBKP010000083.1:0-7478 GCA_964492525.1 uncultured Cardiobacteriales bacterium | reverse complement strand
TCGGAGTCCATTGTGACATAAGTTAAAACCTCTTACGCGTTAAAAAAAGGAAGACTAAAATGTCTTCCTTTTGAAGTGCAAAAATTAATTCTTAGATTGGTCAACTAAACGGTTTGCAGTGATCCAAGGCATCATCGCGCGGAGTTTAGCACCTGTTTTCTCAATCGGATGTTCTGCCATCATACGGCGACGTGCAGTCATTGAAGGGTAATTCATCTTACCTTCAGCGATGAACATTTTTGCATATTCGCCAGACTGAATACGGTAAAGTGCTTGACGCATGATCTCTTTTGTATCTTCGTTAATCACTTCACAGCCTGTAACATATTCACCATACTCAGCATTGTTTGATACAGAGTAGTTCATGTTCGCGATACCGCCTTCGTACATTAAGTCAACGATGAGTTTTAATTCATGTAAACACTCAAAGTAAGCCATTTCAGGTGCATAACCTGCTTCTGTTAAAACTTCAAATCCTGTTTTAACAAGCTCAACAACACCACCACAAAGTACAGATTGCTCACCGAAAAGATCTGTCTCTGTCTCTTCACGGAAATCAGTCTCGATAATTCCTGCCTTACCACCACCATTTGCAGAAGCATATGCAAGTGCCACATCACGCGCTTTACCAGAAGCATCTTGGTACACTGCGATTAAAGAAGGTACACCGCCACCTTTTACGTATTCTGAACGAACAGTATGGCCAGGGCCTTTCGGTGCAATCATGATCACGTCTAAATCTTTACGTGGTGTAATTTGGTTATAATGAACGTTAAAACCATGAGCAAATGCAAGAATTGCCCCTTTTTTAATGTTTGGCTCAATATCACGCGTATAAATTTCAGGTTGGTTCTCATCCGGTAATAGAATCATAACAACATCCGCCTGTGCAGAAGCTTCCGCAATTTCCATTACTTTGTGGCCAGCATTTTCAGCTTTTGACCATGAGGCACCATTTTTTCTTAAGCCAACAATCACATTTACGCCAGACTCTTTGAGGTTTTGTGCGTGCGCATGACCTTGAGAACCGTAACCGATAATCGCAACAGTTTTATTTTTGATTAATGATAAATCGGCATCTTTGTCATAAAAAATATTCATAATTTTATCCTTTAAAATAAATTGATTTAAAAATTTAGAGTGTTAGTCCTTTTGCACCACGGACAAGTCCAAGCGCACCTGAGCGAACAATTTCAATAATAGAGAGGGGTGTAACTGCTGCAATAAATGCGTTGATTTTATCTGCAGTTCCAGTCATTTCTATGGTGTAGCTTGTTTCAGTGACATCTAATAAACGTCCTCTGAACATATCATTCAAACGGTAGAGTTCCGCTCTTGCACTTTCTCCTTCAGCCTTGACCTTGATGAGCATAATTTCACGCTCAATGTGAGAGCCATCAGAGAGATCCACAACTTTAACCACATCAATCAGTTTATTAAGTTGCTTGATGATTTGCTCAATGACTGCGTCATTTGCGAATGTCACAAGTGTTAAGCGTGAGAGTGATGCATCTTCGATTGGTGCAACCGCAAGGCTCTCTATGTTATAACCACGCGCTGAAAAAAGATTAATCACGCGAGAGAGAGCACCTGCTTCGTTCTCCATAAGAATAGAGATAATATGGCGGGACATAGGTTTGTTTAACTTGCTCATATCAATCTCCTTTTATACCTGACTCAAACCATCAACAGTTGTATTGACCATCTTGTCACGACCTCTTAAGATCATTTCATGATGTCCTTTTCCTGCAGGAATCATTGGATATACATTTGTTTCAGGATTGATAATGATATCTAAAAATATGGTCTTATCTTTTTGCTTAAAGGCTTCGATAAGTGCGGGTTCAAGATCTTTTGGATCTTTGATTTGAACCCCTTGATGCCCGTAGGCTTCTGCCAATTTAATAAAATCTGGAAGTGACTCAAAATAACTCATACAGTAGCGTTTTTTGAAGAAAAACTCCTGCCACTGGCGAACCATTCCAAGATAACTATTATTTAAATTCAATATTTTAACAGGCGTATGATACTGGAACATTGTTGCAAGTTCCTGAAGCATCATCTGAATGCTTCCATCACCTGTAATACACGCAACATCTTTGTCGGGTGCGCCAAACTTTGCACCCATTGCTGCAGGAAGTCCAAAGCCCATTGTGCCTAAGCCTCCTGAGTTTAACCACTGTCTTGGTTCATCAAATTTATAGTATTGGGCTGCCCACATTTGATGCTGACCAACATCTGATGCCAAAATCGCTTTTCCTTTCGTAACCTTATAAAGTGTCTCGATGGCAAATTGCGGTTCAATCATCTTAGAATTATGATCATATTTGAGTGAATCCATTTTGCGCCACTCATCGATCATCTTCCACCATTTTGCAAGAGCATCGGGATTGATCGTTTTATTGGTCTCCGAAAGAATTGCTAACATCTCTTCTAAAATGGGTTTGACTTGTCCAACGAGGGGAATATCAGCGACCACATTTTTTGAAATGCTCGCAGGATCAACATCAATATGAATCACTTTAGCATGAGGGCAGAAGTGTTCAAGAACGCCAGTAATTCTGTCATCAAAACGAGCACCAATAGCTAAAAGAACATCACATTCATGCATTGCCATATTTGCTTCATACGTTCCATGCATCCCAAGCATTCCAACAAACTGCTTATCTGATCCAGGATACGCACCGAGTCCCATTAATGTGTTGGTAATCGGTAAGTTTAGTTTTTTAACGAGGGTTCTGAGCTCATCACACGCATCTCCGAGAATAACTCCGCCTCCTGTATAAACCATCGGGCGTTTAGCAGATAATAGCATCGTGACCGCTTTTTTGATTTGCCCTAAATGCCCTTTGCTAATTGGACTATAAGAGCGCATTTCGATCTTTTTAGGATACACATATTTTGTGATTTCTACTTGGATATCTTTTGGAACATCGATTAAAACGGGCCCAGGTCGGCCTGTTGTCGCAATATGAAATGCCTTTTTAATGGCAGGAGCAAGGTCTTCAATATTTTTTATTAGAAAGTTATGCTTTACACAAGGGCGTGTGATACCGATCGTATCGACTTCTTGGAATGCATCATTGCCAATCAAAGCCGTTGCAACTTGTCCTGAAAAGACAACCATCGGAATAGAGTCTAAGTATGCAGTTGCAATTCCAGTTACAGCGTTGGTAAGGCCGGGCCCCGAAGTAAGCAAAACGACCCCTGGTTTTCCTGTGACTCTTGCGTAACCATCGGCAGCATGAGCGGCTGCTTGTTCATGGCGAACTAAGACATGTTTAATTTCGTCTTGTTGATAAATGGCATCGTATAGAGGGAGAACAGACCCTCCAGGATATCCAAAGATATATTCAACATTTTCTTCAATCAGCGATTGAATGATAATTTCAGCACCTGAGATTTTCACGCTAAATTCCTCTTAAATAATGTATTACGTTAATTAGAATCTTCGAAAGATTCTATGCGCAAGATCGTGATCTTGCCTTTAATACGATCTAATTTTTCCATTGCATCCAAAGAAGCTAGAATATTGGCTTCTTTAGTAGTATGTGTTGTCATAATGATGTTAGCACGATTATATTCAGATGATTTTGTTTGAAGCATCTGATCAATGCTGACATTTTGCTGACACAAGATATGGGTAATATCGGCGAGCACACCGGGTTCGTCAACTGCTTTAAAACGAAGATAATAAGCAGATTCAAATTCAGCTTGTGGCAGAATAGGTGTATTTAAAAGTTTCTTATCTTGAAATGCAAGGTAAGGAACATAATTTGATTGGTTACAAGAATGCATTCTCACAATGTCAGCAAGGTCAGAAAGTACGGAAGAGGCTGTTGGTTTTGCGCCTGCGCCTGCGCCATAAGAAAGCGCATGTCCAACCGCATTTCCATTGACGAGAACTGCGTTCATTACATTATTCACATTAGAAATAAGTTTGTCTTGAGGAATAAGAGTTGGGTGTACTCTCATCTCTATTCCATGGTTTCTTCTTTTGGCAATTCCTAGATGCTTGATGGTGTATCCTAATTGATTAGCATAATGAATATCTTGAGTTTCAAGTTTAGAAATTCCTTCGGTATAGACCTTATCGAACTGAAGAGGAATGCCAAAAGCAATTGAAGATAAAATGGTTAATTTGTGCGCAGCATCAATCCCTTCAACATCAAAAGTAGGATCAGCTTCTGCATATCCAAGTTGTTGTGCATCTTTTAAAGCATCTTCAAATGAGCGTCCATGAAACTTCATTTCAGTCAGAATGTAATTGCCCGTGCCATTAATAATACCAGCAAGCCATTCGATTTTGTTGCCAATTAAACTCTCTTTTAGTGTTTTAATAATAGGAATACCACCTGCGACGGAGGCTTCAAATTGGAGCATAAGCCCTTTTTGAGCTGCACGTTCAAAAAGTTGATTGCCATGAGTTGCAATCAATGCCTTGTTTGCTGTTATTACATGTTTCTTGTTATCAAGTGCAGTTGAAATATAGGTTAGGGCAGGTTCAATTCCCCCCATTAACTCAACAATGACATTGATTTCTGGATCATTCAAAATGCTATTAACATCTGTTGTTAAAGAGACATTATAGGGGTTGTCTCTTTCAAGAGAACGAACAAAAACAGATTTAATAATGAGTTGACAACCAATTCTTCTCTCAATCTCTTCTTTATTTGAATGAATAAGATCTATGACACCTGATGCTACTGTACCAAAACCAAGAATTCCGATTGTCAATGTGTTCATTAGGGACGCATACCTTTACTTAAAATTTGTGTTTTAACTTGTCTCTTGAATATATAAGCATGAGAAATCATGAATGTATATAGGTAATTTAAACATCATAGCGATATTTAAAAGATTTTCATTAAAATACCATGTTTTATATTAAGATTTTGATCATAACGAGTAATAACTATGATTACTAGTATTTATAACAAAAAAAAATAAAAATCGTGTAGAATTTGTCTATTAATTTAAACGCGAGTAAAAACGGTCTACGATGAAGAAAACGTTAATTTTTTTCTTTTGTATATTGATTGCAATGGTTCATGCGGAAACCAAAATTGTGCCACCAATAAAGGCACTTCCAAAAGATAATGCAAAAGTGGATTTTCTGTTGGGTGAACTAGCATTGAATAGGAAGTTGTACCCACAAGCTGAGTACTTTTTTGGTGTGCTTTCTGATAAATATCCATCAAATGAGGTTTTAGAACGACAAATCCAGCTTCTTATCAATAATAAAAAATACACAAAAGCGATTCCAATTCTGAAAAGATTAATCGAAGTAGCTCCAGATAATATAGAAGCTCGATTTTACCTTGCTAAAAGTTATCATGAGTCAAAACAACCTGAATTAACGGTTGGTGTTTTAAATTCAATAGCTCATTATTTTACAGAAAAGGGCGGCAATGGTTTTTCTGGAGTTTATCAAGGTAGTTATGATTGGCTAACACATAAAGAGTTAATCTCTGTTTTCAAAAAGTTAGTAGTTTTAAATCCAAATTCTGTGGATGCCAAAAATTTATATGCAGGCTTATTGATTGATGATAATCAGTCCGATAAAGCAATTCCTATTCTTAACAGTGCAATTCAAGATAAACCCGATCAAGTCCTTAGTTATTCACTTTTATCTTACGCATTGTTTAAAGAGAATCAGCCCAATATTGCTCTATTGAGCTTAAAGGTTGCTGCGGAAAAATTTCAAAAAATTGAATTTGAAATTGAGTACTTAAATGCACTAGAAAATGATTTTCAAATATTAGAAGCAAAAAAATATGTTGATATGCTTTTAAAAAAATACCCTAAAGAGAGCAAATTGTGGGAAAAAAGTACTGTTCTTAATTATTTGATTGGAGATAGTGCTACAGCTAAACAGTCTATGAATAGAGTAATAGATTTAAAAGGTGACTTTATTTCTGTTGCATTTGATCTTGCGAACTATAGTCGAGATGTAGGGAAGTATAGTGATTTTTTAAAAGTAGTCCCAGATATTAATCATCCTGAAATTGTTCAATTACGATTGATTTCCATTGCAAATCAATCATTGATAGATAAAAAGTATGGAGATTTTTTAAATATTTTTGATGAATTAAGAGCACAATTTCCAGATAAAATAGATTACTTCTATGTTCAACAATTAGATATGCTTCAAAAAGCGAATGAAAATGATAAAACACTTTATTTAGCAAAGTTTATGAATGATGCTTTATCCCAAAAGCAGTTTTTATATACCTATTACGAAGGAATGAGTTATTTTCAAAAGAAAGATTATGAAAAGATGGTGCAAACATTTGGAGATTGGTTAAAGAATCATCCTAAAGATGCCTCTGCTTTAAATACATACGGTTATATGTTGTTAGAAATCTCTCCTAAAAATAGTGATAATGCACTTAAATATTTAATCCAAGCAAACAAATATCAGCCTAATGATCCTGCAATTATGGATAGTGTTGGTTGGGCATATTTGAAAGAAGGAGATTTAGAAAAAGCAAATCAATATCTAGTTAAAGCCTATAATCAAATGAAACAACCTGATGTGATTGCCCATTATATTGAACTACTAATCGCTCAAGGAAAAATAAAAGAAGCTGAAGAGTTGTTTAAACGTCTAATGCAGGTTTATTCTAATCATATTGAGACGATGAAGCTAACGCAATTACACCCAGGGTTTCTAAAATGAAAATTGTAGGAAATAATGTAATGTCTCGTTTTCTCTTAGGGATATTTGCGATGTGTGCATTGTTTTTGTCATCCATCGCATTTTCAGCAACAGTGGTTGGAACAGGAACAAGTACAAAAACAAACGATGGGAATCTAAAAATTGTTTTTCCACTTAATGAGAAAACAACATTCTCAAGTTTTCGTTTAGATAGCCCCCCTAGGTTGGTTATTGATATTCCAAATGCCGTTTTAAAACAGCGAGTGCAATCATTACCAATAAAAGGGAATATTGTTCAAAATGTTCGATTAGGGACACAACAAGGAACGGATTTGCGTATTGTTGTTGATATGTCTAAACCTGTATCCGCAAGTACCGCACTTCTTAAAGGGAAAAGCGGTTATGAGTTAGTGATCATTGTTAGTGAAAATGAGAAGAATGATAGTGCAAAGGATAGTGCGTTAGTCACAAGTGGAGAAACTGTTGTTTCAGAACAAAGCAATATTCAAGTTGCAAAAAAAGTGAATAAGAAAAGTGTATTGATTGTGATAGACCCAGGTCATGGCGGGAAAGATCCAGGTGCATTAGGCCCAAGTAAAGCAAGGGAAAAAGATATTGTGCTCTCTATCGCGCGTGAGCTTAAAAATCGCATCAATAAAGAAAAAGGCATGCGTGCAGTCTTGACGAGAGATGGAGATCGTTTTATCCCCTTGAGGGAGAGGGTATTAATTGCGAGACGCCAAAAAGCAGATATGTTTATTTCTATTCATGCTGATGCAGGAAGTCGAACCGCTGGAGGCGCATCTGTATATGTATT
>CAZBKP010000082.1:0-7678 GCA_964492525.1 uncultured Cardiobacteriales bacterium | reverse complement strand
CCCACCAAGATCATTCAGCATCGTACACATTTTAGATTCAATCGCCTTCAGTGCTTCCCAAGAATATAATCCACGCGCAATTCCACGCTGATTGCTTGCTACGCCCACAGGAACCCCCATTTGATTTAGCGCAACGATCGCTTCCAAACTTCCCGCTATCGGATGCCATTCATCTGGGGATTTGATATAGTCTGGGGAATCAATATTAATCACCCCATCTCGATCTAAAATCACTAAGTCAGGCAGACGAAGCTCCATTACGCCCCTTCTTGTAATAAGGAGACATCCGCAACAGACTGAAAATACTTTTGAATTTGATTCAGTAAATTAAGTCTATTATTGCGAATTTCCAAGTTATCACTCATCACCATTACATTGGCAAAGAAGGCTTCAAGAGGAGCATCAAGAGCGGCAAGCGCCGTGAGCGTTTTCATATAATCATGTGATTTTACAGAGGCTTCAATCTCCTCATGTTGAGTTTGAATGGCTTGATAGAGCACTTTTTCGTCAGAATCTTCCAACAATGCTTCATTCACAGCATGGAGGGTTTGATCTTCTAAATTCTTCTGCAAAATATTCGTAATTCGCTTATTGGATTGAACCAATCCTTTTGTTTCAGGAAGTTTTCTAAACGCTTCAACGGCGGTTAAACGCTTATAAATATCTAAAGGATTCGATAGATTTTTCGCATTTACAGCATCATAGGTATCATGACGAATCCCTAAATCAAGAGCATAAGCGCGCATTCTTTCTAAAATGTATTCAAGTACTTTTTGCTCTGTTTCTTTGCTTTGAAGCGTACTCTCAAAATTTTGCATTGCGAAATGAATCAGCGGTTTTAAATCGAGATTAATCTCTTTTTCAACTAAAATTCGCAAAATTCCTAAAGACGCTCGGCGTAAACTAAACGGATCTCGTGAACCTGAGGGAATTTGTCCAATCGCAAAAATGCCCACAATGGTATCTAAACGTTCGCTGATCGCAAGAATTTGTGCCTCTTTGGACTCAGGCAGTTGATCGCCCGAGAATTTTGGCCAATACACTTGTTCTAATGCGGCCGCAACGATCGGATGCTTACCTTGATGCGTAGCATAATATCTTCCCATAATCCCTTGGAGTTCAGGAAACTCTTGAACCATATTGCTTAAAAGATCGGACTTATAGAGACGTGATGCCTCTGATAGAAGGGTTTTATCGCCTCCAATCTCTGTTGCAATCGCATCACAAAGCTTCGCAACACGATCCATTTTATCCTTTTGAGAACCGAGCTGTTTTTGGAAAATCGTGGTTTCAAGACGTGGTAGATACGTTTCAAGAGGAATATCTTTATCACTGTTCCAGAAGAAATCAGCATCGCTAAAACGCGGACGAATCACTCGCTCATTTCCGCTAATCACTTCTTCAGGCTGTTTACTATCAATGTTACTCACAAAGCAGAAGTATTGAGTTAATTTGCCATCTTGATCCACAATCGGGAAATACTTTTGATTATCTTGCATGGTTGAAATTAAGGCTTCTTGCGGAACATTTAGAAAGTGTTCTTCAAACTTGCCAATCATCGCTTTGGGATACTCTACAAGAGCTGTCACTTCATCCAATAATTCAGGGAGAATAATTGCTTTCCCATAAGATTCTGTTAGCGCATCAATCTGCTTAAGAATCATGGATTGGCGTTTCTCAAAATCAGGAATGACGTAAGCCTCATTCTCTAAAATAGATTCATATTGCGTCGGTTTTGAAATAACAAACTCTTGAGGCGCATGAAAACGATGCCCACGCGTTGTATTACATGATGAGACGCCCATGATTTCTGTATTAATCACTTTTTCACCATAAAGGACGACAAGCCAACGAAGTGGGCGCACAAATTCAAAATCATGGTTTGCCCAACGCATTCTCTTCGCGATCGGAAGCTTATTCAGGGCATGCTCGATAATCTGGGGAATAATCTCTATCGTTTCTTTCCCTTGAATCGTTTCTGTATGGATAAACCATTCGCCTTTTTCGGTTTGGAATTTTTGCAAAGACTCAATCGGCACTCCGCATGATTTTGCAAAGCCGATCAAGGCAGGCGTGGGTTCATTATTTTTATACGCAGCGGCAACAGGAGGGCCTTTTTTCTCGCTTGTGTAATCGTCTTGTCTATCTTTAAGATCCGAGATGATAAGCGCAATACGACGAGGTGCAGCAAAGGTTTTAATGTTCGAACATGTCAATTTTTGCTGATGCAACTCATCTGCAACTAAGGATTTAAAATCATGAGAGAGTGTTTTTAAAAATTTAGGCGGTAACTCTTCTGTACCAATCTCTATTAATAAATCATGCGTTGCCATGGGGAAATGATCCTAAAATAAAAAATGTAATAGAACGATTTTACAGCATAATAAAATAATCAGCACCCATTTAGAGTAGCGTTATTTTTTAGCTTTAAGTGCATTTTGCTCTTCGATTGTAAGCGCAATATTGTTACGAAGATACGTAGGGGAAACTTGATCTGCATGTAGCCCAAGTCCTTTCTCTAAATCTTTAATGGCAAGAAGCGCAACTTCACCGGCTCTTGGGTAGCATTTCTCAATGATCTTTTCAGGTGAAAGTTGCGTCACCCATTCTGTTGCGATACTCCAACCTTCTCCTGCGCCCATTAGGTTTCTAAGCCCCACAATCCCATGCAGGTTTGGGATATCATCAAGATCGCTTACTTGATCAGGATAAATGGTTACAATTTGATTCTCTTCCATCCTATAAATCCCCCAATAAACGGAGTGCATTTTTGCATCAAGCATCGGAATTACAGAGGTCTCGGGATCACTCTCTAGAGTATGATGCGCCATTGCCATGAGCGTTGAAACAGGAACAATGGGAAGATTAAGCCCTGCTCCTACGCCTTGAATAAAACTACATGCCACACGGAGCCCCGCAAAACTCCCAGGCCCTGCGCCAAAGGCAAGTCCTGTTAATTCATCTAAAGTAATTCCTGCCTCATCAACGACCTCTTTTACCATCGGTTGGAGAAGTTCAATGTGTTTTCGTGGCGCAAGGACAAATCGCTCAATAATTTCTCCATCTGTATAGAGGGCGGCTGAGCAGGCTTCCGTTGAGGTATCGATTGCTAAAATTTTCACTATGACCGTTCCAACCGATAAATATCACCACAATAAGGACAGGAGACTTCCTTTGAGCTATCTATCGCAAGATACACTCTAGGGTGAAGATTCCATACAGCACTCTCCTTAGGTGGGCAACAGACCTTCGAATCCTTTTCAGGAATGATATGAACAACCGGTTGGCGTTTAACTTGAGACATAGAAAACCTCTTAATTAGGGAATACTAACGAGAAATAGGTTTGTATTTTAGACGATGAGGCTGATCCGCATCCATTCCAAGACGGCGTTTACGATCTACTTCATAATCCGCATAGTTCCCTTGGAACCACTCAACATGCGAATTTCCTTCGAATGCGAGAATATGTGTCGCCACACGATCTAAGAACCAGCGATCATGTGAGATCACAACCACGCAGCCTGCAAATGCAAGAATCGCATCTTCTAGCGCACGCAAGGTTTCAACGTCTAGATCATTCGTCGGTTCATCAAGGAGAATCACGTTGCCACCTGCACGAAGTACTTTCGCCAAATGCACACGATTGCGCTCTCCTCCGGAAAGATCTTTAATGAATTTTTGCTGATCCGATCCTTTAAAGTTAAAACGTCCACAATACGCACGAGAAGGGATTTCATACGTCCCTACGCGAATAATATCTTGGCCTTCTGAGATCTCTTCCCAAACAGTTTTGCTACCATCTAGCGTATCTCGACTCTGATCAACATAGGCGAGTTGAACAGTTTCACCTACACGGAACGTTCCTTCATCGGGTTGCAAATGTCCCGTCATCAATTTAAATAGTGTCGATTTACCCGCACCATTTGGTCCGATCACGCCGACAATCCCCCCGCGAGGAAGGTTAAAACTCAAGTTCTCATACAGCAATTTATCGCCAAAGGCTTTGGCAACATCATTCGCTTCAATAACCAATTCACCCAAACGAGGTCCTGCAGGAATATAGATCTCCATCGTTTCGTTTCGTTTTTGGAACTCTTGGCTCTCAAGCTCCTCAAACTTCTGGATACGTGCTTTTGATTTTGCCTGACGACCTTTCGCATTTTGGCGAACCCACTCAAGCTCTTGTTTCAATGTTTTTGCAAAGGCTTCTTCTTGTTTCTTCTCGGTTTCTAATCGTTTATTCTTTTGCTCTAACCAATTTGAATAGTTGCCTTCCCATGGAATCCCACGTCCACGGTCTAACTCTAAAATCCATCCTGCAACATTATCAAGGAAGTAACGATCATGCGTGACCGCTACAACGGTTCCGGGATAATCATGCAGAAAACGCTCTAACCATGCGACAGACTCAGCATCTAGGTGGTTTGTCGGCTCATCGAGAAGGAGCATATCAGGCTTAGATAATAATAACTTACAGAGTGCAACACGACGTTTCTCACCGCCTGAAAGCACTTTTACATCTGCATCCATAGCAGGAAGACGCAGTGCATCCGCTGCAATCTCTAGTTGACGATCAAGCGCATGACCATCCACTGTGCTAAGGAATGACTCTAATTCTGCTTGCTTAACTGCCAGTGCATCAAAATCAGCATCAGGATCTGCATAGGCGGCATAAATGGCATCTAGTTCAGCAAGTGCCTCTTTGATCGGGCCTAAGGCTTGTTCTAAGTTGCCACGAACATCTGTCGTTTCATCGAGTTGAGGTTCTTGTGCTAAATAGCCAATTTTTATACCCGGTTGAGGGCGCGCCTCACCTTGGTACTCTTTATCGACGCCCGCCATGATTTTCAAGAGCGTTGATTTACCCGCACCATTCAATCCGAGAATACCAATTTTGGCTCCAGGGAAGAAAGAGAGCGAGATATCTTTTAAAATTTCACGCTTAGGAGGGACGATTTTGCTTACACGATTCATCGTATAAATAAATTGAGCCATACAATAAACTTCCTTTAAAATAATGATTTTGCGATAGGCAAAAATTTGAATATTGCGATATTCTACATGATCTAAGGCGTCTTTTAAATAAAGGAGGAATGATGTCCTATAAAATACACTCAGAAGTTTTTGGTCCT
Organism: uncultured Cardiobacteriales bacterium; assembly: GCA_964492525.1. Lineage (GTDB taxonomy): Bacteria > Pseudomonadota > Gammaproteobacteria > Cardiobacteriales > Wohlfahrtiimonadaceae > Wohlfahrtiimonas. Next base: position 2,545 of record CAZBKP010000082.1, on the reverse strand, counting down.
TATAAGAACTTTATTCATATTTTGGAAGATGTTGAGACGAAAGAAGCCATCATATTTGATCCTGCTTGGGACGCAAATTACATTATGGATCGCATCCAACAACTTGACGTTAAACCTGTGGCAATTTGGTTGACACATGGTCATCACGATCACACGAATGCGCTCAATGATTTAAGAGAAAAAATTAATCTTCCTGTTTATGCCTCACACATTGAGATCGATTTTATCAAAAATGTCCCCGAAGCAACGGCAACAGGAATTTTCCTCCCTCTCCCTGAGGATGTTATTGGGATTAAAGGCGGCGATCTTCTTAAAGTTGGAAATACCGCAGTTAAAATACTTCATACCCCTGGGCACAGTTCAGGATCGCTCTGCTTTTTATTAACGGATGATATGATTACAGGCGACACACTTTTTGTAGACGGCTGCGGCAGAACAGATCTACCCGGCTCTGATCCTGATGCGATGTTTGATTCCCTCACAAAAATTGTGAATACTGTTCCGCATCATGTTGTGATTCATACAGGGCATGCCTATGGGCGCTCCGATACAGATACCCTTGCTTCTCAAATTGAAACCAATCCATTCTTACGCCGAACGGGCAGAGATGAATTTGTCAATTATCGCATGGGGCGTTAAGGATAAATTTAAACGCAAGCGAGCCCCGAATATCTCAAATATTAAGGGGTCAATATAGATTCAAATTTATACAACTAGAGGCATGTAATCAATCCTTTGTTTTTATAACTTAGCTAAGTTCTCTTCTAATTGCCAATACCTTTTCAGAATTCCAAGACTCAGCAATATCCCAACAATTTGCAAATTTTGTTTTTCCATTTTCAGAATATTGAAATTCAGTTTTAGGATCTCCTCCTTTTAGCAACATATAACGAAATAAATCATCAAGATTATTCTCTGCGGCAAATGCTATGGGAGTATAATCCTGTACGGATGAAGTACGATGGCGAGCATGAATATTTGCCCCTTTATCAATTAATAACTTAGCGATTGCCAACATTTCTCCATAGTCTAATTCTTTTCTATACTCATCTAATTCTTTATTTTGCATTTCCAATACCCACGTATCATCGTTTGGCTTATCATAGTGATTTATTCTATGTCCTAATACGCCTCCACTTATTCGACGAGCAGAAGCTAATCCTTGCTCACTATGATTTTTTAAAAAACTTTCCGCAGATTTATTTATATTCTCTTTATTGCTAGCTATAAAAGACATAATTTGAATGCATCTGTAGAGGGGAGTGACGTTATCTATTGTCCCTTTCCGATTAATATCGGCACCTAGTTTAATAATTTTCTCTACGATATTTACTCTACCAGTTTCAACTGCGGAAATAATCGGTAAAAAGCTATTTTTTTGGGTCACTTGGTTAATTATAAGAGAATCATGAGGATAAAGACTTATAAGATTATAAAATCTTTCATCTCCCGATGGTTTTACTCCTGTCCTAAAAGAGTCTAACGATGTATATGTCTTATTTAATGCCTTCAATGCTATTAAAATTGGGGTATCGCCAACCTCAGACTTAACGTTAATAGAAGCCCCTCGCTTTATTAGTGTTTCTACTACATCATACTCATTAAAAATCATATAATATATTAACTGTGGTTCTCTTCTTGTAATAAAGTGTTTCCTGCCTAGGATATCGTGATCACGAGTAACTTTTTTATTTGGATTCTTATAGTCCGGCTTTAGTATTCCGTCGTTTTGGGGGGCAATGTCACTTTTTAACCTAGACTGTCTAAGCTTACTATTCTTGAACCATCCGTTTGAAGGAAAAGCGATTTCTAAGTTTTTTTTCCACATTTCAATCTCCCAAGCCTCAATATTATCTTCTTTTTTATTAGAAGATTTTTGACTAAAGACAGATGGGATATCGTATTTAAATAAAATTTCTGCCCACTTTAATTGTTTGATAAAAACGTAGTCGCCATGTTCTGCAGAAATTATCAAAGACTCACTAATTATTTTTTCTAAATTTTTTCCAGCACAAAACAATCCCTTTTGAAATGATTGCTTATAGAAAACTAAAGCTTTATCTAACTCTCCATTATATACATGCCAGCGTGCTATATAAAAATCAAACAAATAATCCCAATTAGGTATATTTTTATCTTGATAAGATTTCCTCAAATGCTCTATATTTTTTATAATAACCCCATTATCTTTCTTATTTTTTGGGATGATGGGTTCTAAATACCCGAAACATTCTGATAGCATTCCTTGTTCAGATCTTGAAATTTTCTTGTTAATTTTTTCTTTTTGATCATAAATTGATTTTTCTGTATATTCAAAAACATTTACATTATTTAGATCATTTATAAATGCATTATCAATCGAATGATAACGCATAATTGCATCAATGGTTCTAGCTACCCATAGCCACGCTGCCAAGTTAGATACAAAATCATTATTCTGGTTTTTAAATAGTTTTAACTGTTGAACTGTAGGTAAATCACCTTCAGACTGCCATGCTCTAATTCTATCTTTTCCACTATCATCAAGATTTTTAATGAAACTTTC
>CAZBKP010000081.1:0-7681 GCA_964492525.1 uncultured Cardiobacteriales bacterium | reverse complement strand
GAGAGTTTCATCCTTGATCGTCAATTCCGTGATTAATCTCCATTTCAAGATGAGAGAGCACTTTCCCATCATAAGGCATAACGGTAAAACGAAAAGCATCAACGACAACAATATCACTCTCTTTCGGTAATGACCCACATCGAGTCATAATCAAGCCCCCAATCGTTTCCACCTCATCTGTTTCAAAATTTGTTTTAAAGCGCTCATTAAATTCTTCAAGTGGCATTAGCGCATCTACGATATAGTGATCTTCATCCAATTGCTCAACATCAGGTACTTCTTCTTTGATGACAATATCATGCTCATCATCAATCTCACCCACAATTTGCTCTAAGATATCTTCAATCGTAACCAAGCCTGTTACTGCCCCATATTCATCTACAACAAGTGCAAGATGAAAGTGTTGCTCTCTAAATTCATTTAATAACGCTGTAACATACTTACCTTCAGGAACATAAACAATAGGACGGAGAAGTTGAGAAATCGACAAAGCAGGTTCATTAATTTTTTTAAGGAGATCTTTCGTTAATAACAACCCCATCATCTCTTCATGATCTTCAAGCAAGACGGGAATCCTTGAGTGTCCTGACTGAATAATTCTATCAAATGCTTCATCAAAAGGATCATCAATAGAAATTGTGACCATTTTCGCACGGGGGACCATAATATCCCTTACCGTCAGTGTCTGGGAGCGCAAGATTGCCTGTATCATCTTGGCTGAACTTGCCGCAACACTGCCATCATCGACTAGTTCGTTTAGCGCATTTTGCCAATACTCTATTGTTATTTTTTTTCGATCTAATTTTAAACGTGATAACCAATTTTTCTTACTCGATGAAGGATCATCCGACATAATTTTTATTTTTTCCTCTGACAAAATGATAAAATTGTTCAAATTTTTTGGCGTATTATTGTGAAATCAATACGCTAAACTATTATATCAGGCAATATGCTACACTAAAACAATTTGATTCACTTTCTGGATTGACATGAAAATACAGATAAAAAAACGTACTTTTGGCTCTAAAATAAATGCGGCTTTACGCTATTTCTTACGTCTCGTCATTTACATGATTGTAGGAGCGGCATTTCTTTCCATTCCAATTTTCTTCTACTGCATTATTAAAACGAATGAAGAACTTGGCACAAAATTCGAAGATCGTAGCTGGGCAATTCCTGCTCGCGTTTATGCAAGACCTCTTGAACTTTTTGTAGGCGCTAATCTAAAAAAAGAAGATCTTTTAATGGAGCTTGAGCTCATTAACTACAAAAAAGTAGATCAGCTTAATCAACCCGGAACATACCGTGAAAACGGAGATACGATTGATATCTATGCAAGAGAGTTTAGCTATGGTGATAGTACCGATCCTTCACAAAAAATTCAGATCACTTTAGAGAAAGGTAAAATTAAATCACTCAAATCTGCCCAGAATAATGACAATCTAAGCCTTGCTAGAATTGAGCCTCTCCATATTGCATCTATTTACCCTGCTCATAATGAAGATCGCATTTTATTAAAACGTGAAGAAATGCCTCAGATGTTAGTTGATGCACTGCTCGCGATGGAAGATCGCCAGTTTTATCAGCATTTTGGTGTTAATCCTAAAGGAATTATACGTGCGCTGATTGCCAATCTAAAATCAGGAAAAAGATCACAAGGTGGGTCAACACTTACTCAGCAACTTGTTAAAAACTACTTCTTAACACCTGATCAGAGCTATGAAAGAAAAATAAGAGAGATGTTTTATGCCCTGATCATAGATTGGAAATACCCTAAAGATGATGTATTAGAAGCATACATGAACGAGATCTATTTAGGACAAGACGGCTCTCGGGCAATCCATGGATTTGGGCTTGCAAGCCAGTTCTTCTTTGGAAAACCAGTAAGTGAATTATCCTTAAATAATATCGCAACGCTCATTGGGATTATTCCAAGCCCCTCTGGATACAATCCAAGATCACATCCTAAAAGAGCACTTGAGCGAAGAAATATTGTGCTCAACGTATTGGTTGCTCAGAATCTGATTTCTCAAGCAGAAGCGGACGAAGTAAAAAAGATGCCTTTGGATGTGCTAACTACACCTCCTACAGGAATCACAAAATATCCATCTTTTGTTGACCTTGTGACAAAGGAACTCAGAACACGTTATACAAAAGAAGACCTTACGCGAGAAGGCTTGAAAATATTCACAACACTTGACCCCGTTACGCAATCGTATGCAGAAAAGGCAGTTGTAGAAACATTGCCAAAGCTTGAAAAACAAAAACGAGTTTCAAACTTGCAAGCCGCTTTAATTATCTCTAAAAATAATACTGGTGAAATTGAAGCAATGGTCGGCGATCGTCAAGTTAGACAGGCGGGATTCAACAGGGCACTCAGTGCAAAGCGACAAATTGGCTCACTCATGAAACCTTTTATTTACTTAAGGGCGCTCGAAGAACCTCAACGATTTTCTCTTGCAACACTCCTTGATGACAACACTCCTTTTGAACTTCAGGTAGGGAATAAAGTTTGGCGTCCTCAAAATTATGACAAACAAACCCATGGATGGATACCACTAATGACGGCGTTAGCAAAGTCTTTCAATGTTCCTACGGTAAGACTTGGTATGGATGTTGGAGTGCAGAATGTTATCGATACCCTCTATCGTCTTGGACTGAGTAGAGAGGAGCAATATACATTCCCTATTGTCCCTTCAACGTTACTTGGTGCAATTGATATTACCCTTTTTGATGTAACCCAAATGTACTCAAGTATTGCGAATGGCGGCTATAAAGTGCCCCTTCATGCAATTCGAGAAGTCACGCGTCCAGATGGAACCCCTCTTAGCCAAAATTTGGTCAGCGCACAGCAGGTGATATTCCCAGGACCTAATTTCCTCATTACTCGTGCAATGCAGGAAGTTGTCAATGCGGGAACCGCAGGTAGAATCCGTAGAGAAGGAATCAAAACGATTGTTGCAGGAAAAACAGGGACAACAAATAAAGCAAGAGACAGTTGGTTTGCAGGATTCTCTGGAGATCGTACAGGCGTTGTATGGATCGGAAAGGACGAGTACAAAGGAGCGAATGATACAACAAACCTCGGAGGGTCAACAGGTGCATTACCAATATGGATCAATGTCATGAAAAATCTCACGCTTGAAGATATTAATCAAACACCTCCCAACGATGTTGTAATGAAAAGTATCAATCTTAGTACAGGACTTCCTCCTCCTAGCTATGGATGTCCTGGAAGTAGAATTGTCTCTCTTCCTTTTATTAAAGGGTACCAACCAACATTCCCTGGAGAGTGTGAGTTTTACCCACCTGAGCCAGAATGGCCAATAGATGATGGATTTAATACAAATGCAATCGATTTCTACTAAAATTCAAACTATCGGTAGATTGGATTTTATGATAAATTATGTGCACTTGAACTTAGTTCATTCCGAATTCTCTTATTACTGATATTTATATAGAATATACAATTATGAACAATAAATTTTTACATTCAACATCATTAGTGATTGCCTCTCTCCTTATATTAAGTGGTTGTGCAAGTCGCACGGATGGAGGTGCTCGTGTTCGCCCTCTTGGAAATCAATCCTACAATACTCAAAATCCTGTGTTACAGCCAGGTACACCATTGGATGATGGCACTTCCACAAATCCATACTATCCTGATAGCTCAAGTGAAGTTGTTCAGTTCCCAGATTATAACGGACAAGGTCAAACTTATAGTCCAGTTCCTGATCAAGGTCAGACATCTACTGGGAATACGCCTTCATCAAGTCAAGCATTAATACCAGGACAAACAAATCAGAATACCTATACACCATCTCAGAACCAAACAAATGCCGTTCAAACCCTTCTAAATGAAGCGAACCAAGCAGTAAGAGATGGACAGCTTGATCGTGCAGCAAGTGCATTAGATCGAGCAGTAAGACTAGAGCCAAGAAATGCAAGCATTTGGTATGATCTTGCACAGATCAGATTACATCAAGGGCGCTATGCGCAATCTGAACAGATGGCTAAAAAGTCGATTGATTTTGCAAGTGGCAACACTAGCTTAGTCAAAAAGAACTGGGAACTCATCTCTGCTGCGCGTAAAGCACAAGGAAACACGTCAGGTGCACAAGAAGCGCTCAGAAATGCACAGTAATTCAGCTGATCACTCAATGAATACAACACACAAAAATAGTGTGCTCTATGGCACTCTATTTTTGTAGTGAGTTATTAAAATTAATTATTTCTATTAATCTAGAAATGCACTGAGGATTGATCTTAGAATAGGCAGAATTAATACAATCTAATGCGAGCTGCATCCTAAAAATAATAAATAAGCCGTACATTGTGTTATTACAAAAGAGTGATCTCTGCTTGTTTCCTGATTAGAACTCAGACAGGAGATACAAAATGAAACGCATGTTAATTAATGCGACCCAACAAGAAGAGTTACGTGTAGCACTTGTTGATGGTCAGCGTCTGTATGACTTAGATATTGAAAATGTTAGCAATATCCAAAAGAAAGCAAATATTTATAAAGGAACCATTACTCGCATAGAGCCTTCTTTAGAAGCGTGTTTCGTTGATTATGGTTCTGACCGCCATGGTTTTCTATCTTTTAAAGAAGTTGCAAAAAGCTATTATCTTGAAAGTGCAAAAGGAATCTCTCGTCCTTCAATCAAAGATGCACTTGAAGTTGGTATGGAGCTTATTATCCAAGTAGAGAAAGAAGAACGAGGCAATAAAGGTGCTGCGCTTACAACATTTATTTCTCTTGCTGGGCGCTATCTTGTTTTAATGCCTAATAGTCCAAAGGCAGGTGGCGTTTCTCGCAGAATTGAAGGCTCAGATCGCGTAGCTATTCGTGAAGCAATGAGCAACCTTACATATCCTGATGACATGGGTGTGATTGTACGCACAGCAGGACTGGGCCGCACGGCGGAAGAACTACAATGGGATCTTGATTACTTAATTACGTTATGGAATGCCATTACTGAAGCGGCTAAGAGCCCTGCACCTCTACTAATCTATCAAGAAAGTAACATTATTATTCGTGCATTAAGAGATTATTACCGAAGTGATATTGGCGAAATTCTGATTGATAACGCTGAAGTATATAATGAAGCAGAACAGTTTATTAATCAGATCATGCCTCAGATTCGCTCAAAAATTAAACTTTATGATGATAACATTCCCCTATTCACGCGCTATCAAATAGAATCACAAATACAGACAGCTTATCAAAGAGAAGTGAAGCTTCCTTCTGGTGGCGCACTTGTTATCGACTTTACAGAAGCTCTCGTATCTATCGATATCAACTCAGGAAAAGCAACTCGTGGCGCTGATATTGAAGAGACTGCGTTAAATACAAACCTTGAAGCAGCAGAAGAGATTGCAAGGCAATTAAAGCTCCGCGATTTAGGTGGACTGATTGTTATTGACTTTATTGACATGATCAATAGCGAGCATCAAAGAATGGTTGAAAAAACCTTTCATGAAGCCTTATCAATGGATCGAGCTAGAATTCAAACAGGGCACATTTCACGTTTTGGATTACTTGAAATGTCTCGTCAGCGTTTACGTCCCTCGCTTGATGAAACGACACATATCAACTGTCCTCGTTGCTCAGGGCAAGGAACAATTCGTAATATCAAATCATTAAGCTTAGAGATTCTTCGCTTGATCGAAGAAGAAGCCTTAAAAGAGCGTACAGGAGAAATTATCGCCCAACTTCCTATAGATGTTTCTATCTATATGCTCAATGAAAAGCGTGAGGATGTGTCCGATATCGAAAAACGCTTAAATGTTCGAATTGTACTCATTCCAAACCAAGAACTTGAGACACCACATTTCACATTAACGCGATTAAGATCAGATCAAGCACAAACTTTAAATAAAGAAAGCACTGAATTTGTACAACCTACAGAACTAACTGATAAAGAGCTTGTCGAGAAAGCACTCAACAAACCTAAATCTCAAATCAACTCGCCTGTTGTCAGCAACATTATCCAAACTGCACCGCCACCTGTTGTTGAAAACAAAGTCGTTGTAGAAAGCCTTTTAGTTTCTGGTATTAAGAAGTTTTTCTCTTCTATTTTTAGTAGCAATGATGCTGCAAGTGAAGAAAAAGAGAAATCAACAAAGAAAAAAGAATTTCAAAAAAATCGCCAACGTCCTAATAACCGTAGACGGACGAATAATAAACGCGTAACAACTCGCTCGAATGCTCCTGCTCAAGATGGCATTGAAACAGTTGAACGTGTTGTCGATGCCCCACTCCCACCTGCTAAAGAGCAAAAAAGAGAACCTAGACAGCGTAATAATAAACGCACTAATAATCGCAATGACTCAAATAAAGAACAGGTTGACCGTAAAGAAAATAGCAGTGAAATTGATATTACTATTCCTAAAAAGCAACCTACAAAGAGACCTGATTCTATTGAAGTAGAAGTTGATGGTGCAAAACGTAAACGTAAAATTAGAAATGGTCGTCGCAGAGTTTCTGAAGAAGAGATGCAGAAATATACAAATGGAAATAGTAGTGATCAAACTACTAGTACCCAAGAGGCACTCAATCCTACATTAAGTATAGAAGAGACTGTTGTTGTATCTAATGCAATTGAACACAAAGAGATTGTGATCTCTCCAGAGGTTATTGACTCTGATAATACCTCATCTTTTAAAGATACAAATGGTGTCTCTGACGTAGAAAAAAATGATGATCAATCCAACTTCAAACTTATTCTTGAAGAAGACAACTCATCAAGTTCGAATAATGAAGAAACTTCAGCAGAATCTAATCAAAAATCTGAGTAATATTTTCTGATACAAAAAAGCCTTGTAACATTTACAAGGCTTTTTATTTATATTAATTCCTAAAAAAGTTTATCTTTAAAACTCGTAGCGATATCCAATGTTAATTTGCTTACGATCAAAACGTGAACCCTTTGAGTAATTTAAGTCACCATAAAAATTATGATTCTTGTTGAGTGTTGCAGATACTCCTAATCCCACATCAAACCAGTGACCACCAAGATTATCCTTCTCCCATGAGTTATTTAAAGCAAATGCACTTTGATCTTTAAACTCATGTAAATAACTTGTTTTTAGATATATATTTGTCTTATTTGTGCCATCATCTACTTTATATCCCCAGACCACACCAAGACGACCTAAAAGAGAATCATAACTATCCAATTTAACATTTAATCCGTTACTTGCACGAATAGTTGTACTATTCTGATGGTTATACGTTAGCTGTGCTTGTGGCTCAATGTAAAATGCAGTATCAGAAATTTCAAAACGCTTTCCTGCTTCTATTGAGAAACTGTAGCCATTAGTACTTCCAGACCCATCTACTCTTTGACCAATACTATCTAATACAGACAGATCATGTTTCATATGAACATACTTCAATAAACCATCTACATAAAAACCATTACTTTCATTAATATAGGTTCCATAAATGCCTAAGTGGGTACTTTTAACAGTGCTACTACTGCCAACCCAATGATTAAGATCAGATTTACCGCGTGTATAGCCAGCAGTTAAACCTAAGAACACTCGACCGCTTTCTACAGCAAACTCTTTATCTGCTCCCGCCTGAATCGCATGGTAATCCATCGAGTACCCGCTTAATTTACCGCCACCAAATGAATCTAATTTACCCGCAAATCCACGAACCCAAACATTT
>CAZBKP010000080.1:0-7766 GCA_964492525.1 uncultured Cardiobacteriales bacterium | reverse complement strand
CAGGATTAAGATTAGAGTATCAATATAGTGAAGATCAAACATTTAATAAAGTTTACTTTATCGGTAATGTAATCCATCAATTCACAGGTGGTTCGGATAATAAATTAAGATTTGGAAATAGCGAGATCAACGAATACTTCTCAGGAACCTATGGAGAGGTTGGCGTAGGCGCAGAATTTAAGTTAGGAAAAGAAACGTATTTCTATAGTGATGTGAGATATAGTCACTCTTTGGGAAGCCAAAGAGGAAAGCAACATGGTTACACAGCAAATGTCGGCGTTAAATGGTTTTTCTAACTAAAAACTAAATGCTGATACTTGGTTAGATTTGACAAAACAAAATACAAAATAGTCATTCAATTGCAATGACTATTTTTTTTGTATTAAAAATTTAACGCTTAAATAATATATTTAAGAAATATATTGATCTAATACAAGATATTAAATATTCTGTTGTAAATGATTCTTGTTTTTATTTATAATTAAGAATCGATACTATGATATTCAGACTTCATAGATCGCTGATTAGTATAACTACAGCAATTAATTGAGGTAAATGACGATGATGCCACTGACATTCGCAAAATCTGGTGAAGTTATGAATATCAAAAAAGTGATGGGGAAGAGTGAAGTTAAACGCCATCTTGAGACATTAGGTATTGTTACAGGAGAAGATGTTGTAGTCGTCTCAAAGCTCTCAGGAAATATCATCATTAATATTAGAGGAACTCGCATCGCGCTAGATCAGAATTTAGCAGGATGTATTATTGTCTAAAAGGAATACCTATGAAAACGCTTAAGAATGCAGTTACAGGTGATGTCGTCGTGGTTAAAAAAGTTCATGGGGATGGCGCAATTAAACGAAGAATAATGGATATGGGACTGACAAAAGGAATTCAGCTTTCTATTCGAAAAGTAGCTCCGTTAGGGGATCCTATAGAGGTAAATATACGGGGTTATGAGTTAAGCATTCGAAAGAATGAAGCAGAACTTGTCGAAATAGAATAAGGGATACGGGGGAGAGTAAATATGAACATCAAGATCGCATTGGCGGGAAACCCAAACAGTGGGAAGACGACTGTTTTTAACGACCTGACGGGAAGCACACAACGAGTTGGAAACTGGCCAGGTGTTACGGTTGAAAAGAAAGAAGGACGATTGAAATCGAATAAATCCGTAATTATTCAAGATTTACCAGGAATTTACTCACTCTCTCCTTATACTCCTGAAGAGGTTGTTTCTCGAAATTATCTGATTAACGATAAACCAGATGCGATTATTAATATCATTGATGCCTCTAATATTGAAAGAAACCTATATTTAACAACACAACTCCTAGAATTAGGATTGCCTGTTGTATTAACACTCAACATGATGGATGTTGTAAAAAAGAATGGTTCTGATATTGATGTAAAAAAAATGTCGGAAATGATAGGTTCTCCTGTTATTGAAGCATCTGCGGTTAAAGGAGTGGGTCTTCAAGAAGCTGCCGACATTGCCATAAAACTTGCAGAAGAGAAAAAAGTAAGCTCAAAAAAATGTCTTTTTTCAGAACAAGTAGAAAGTGCTATTCAAAATATTGAAGCATTTCTTGAGGACAGTCCAAATAAACGTTGGCTAGCCATTAAGCTTTTTGAAAGAGATAAGGATATTTTAAATAGCCTCCAACTTAGCGCAGAAGCAAAAGAGAAAGTTGAAGCTGAGATTAAGTCTTGTGAAGAATATTTTGAAGATGATAGTGAGAGTATTATCACTATTGAGCGTTATGGTTATGTTGATAAAATTATAAAAAGCTGCGTGAAGTCCAAGTCTACAAGTGGTCTATCGTTATCAGATAAAATTGATAAAATTGTGACAAACCGCATTCTTGCGCTACCAATTTTTGCGGCAATTATGACCCTTATTTACTACGTATCAATCTCTACAGTTGGTACAGCAATGACTGACTGGGTAAATGATAGCCTATTCGGAGAAACGATTCCAGGACTTGTCGAGAGCTTTTTAACGAAAATCGGAACAGCAGATTGGCTTAACTCTCTAATTCTAGATGGTATTGTAGCAGGTGTAGGTGCTGTTCTTGGCTTCTTGCCACAAATGCTAACCTTATTCTTATGTCTTGCAATCCTAGAAGACAGTGGATATATGGCGCGTGTTGCTTTTATCATGGATAGAATTTTCAAAAAATTTGGTCTCTCAGGAAAATCATTCATACCAATGGTGATTTCAACAGGATGTGGTGTTCCGGGAATCATGTCTTCAAGAACTATTGAAAATGATAATGATCGTCGAATGACGGTTATGACTACAACGTTTATCCCATGTAGTGCAAAACTGCCTATCATAGCTTTGATTAGTGGGGCAATCTTCCCTGAGTCTATTTGGATTGCACCATCGACTTATTTTCTAGGAATCTTTTCTATTGTAATTTCTGGAATTATGCTGAAGAAAACAAAACGTTTTTCAGGGGATCCAACGCCATTTGTGATGGAGCTCCCTGCGTATCATCTTCCTAGTTTTAAAGGTGTTATCAGAACTACCTTCCAAAGAGGATTAGCTTTCGTAAAAAAAGCGGGTACATTGGTTTTACTTGCAACAGTACTAGTTTGGTTCTTAAGTAGTTACAACTTTGTTCTTGATTCAGTTGAAACAAATGATTCAATGCTCGCTACACTTGGAAATATTGTTGCTCCAATTTTTGAACCTTTAGGGTGGGGAGATTGGAAAGCAACTGTTGCTACAATTACAGGACTTCTAGCTAAAGAAAATGTTGTGGGTACCTTCGGTGTATTATATGGATTTGCCGAAGTTGGAGAAGATGGAGAAGAGTACTGGTCTATGTTGTCGGCCTCGTTTACAGCAGCATCCGCGTATAGTTTTCTTGCATTTAACCTTCTCTGTGCTCCCTGCGTTGCAGCGATTGGTGCGCTTCGTCGAGAAATGTTCTCAACTCGTTGGACATTGTTTGCCGTTTCCTACCAATGTATTTTTGCCTATGCGATGGCTTTAATTATTTATCAATTTGGGTCTTTGTTGGGTGGTGGTTCATTCGGTATAGGGACTGTTTTCGCGATTATTACAGTGTTAGTAATGGCGTATTTTATCTTACGTAAACAATATGATCCTACCCATAAATTGAGCTTAAATGCTCAAAACTCAGCTGCGAGGTAATATATATGAATATGGCTACGATTATTGTAGGCGGAATTGTATTTTTAGGAATTGCATTTGCTGCTAGAAGTGTGTTTAAAACACGAAAAAAAGGGGGATGTAGCGGTTGCCCCGGTTGTGGAGGACAAGAAAGTTCTTGTGGGAAATCTAAAATCCATTAATTTGGATGTTTATATTCATACAAGGTGTTATCGATAAAAGATAAACTGGAAACATACCAAATTGCGATCTATTTTTTTGCAGTAGGGATCGCAATTTTATTTTCCGCTTTAGCGCCTAATTTTTCGAAGATATTTGGCAATGGCATTAATCCCATTCTTGCATTAATGCTCTTTGTCACATTTTTACAGGTTCCTCTTATTGAGCTTGGGCGTGTTTTTTATAGTATTCGTTTTATTGTTGTATTAATTATCACAAACTTTATTGCTATTCCCGTTTTTATCGCAATTCTTATTCAATTTTCCCCCTCTGATCCTTTAATAAAACTTGGAATTTTGTTGGTTTTGTTAACACCTTGTATTGATTATGTTGTTACATTTTCTTATCTTGGAAAGGCGGATTCCTCACTTTTATTAGCCTCTACGCCAATTTTATTACTTTTTCAAATGATCCTTCTTCCTATCTATTTGAGAATGTTTATGGGTGATGAAATTGGAATGTTAATTTCTTTGGCCCCTTTTATTGAAGCTTTTCTTTGGTTGATTGTTGTGCCATTGCTCCTTTCTGCAATCGTTCAATTTTGGGCAAGAAAACGTTCAGCTGGAGAGATTGTTTTAAGTTCACTGAGTTTACTTCCTGTTCCCGTTACGGCAATTGTTCTTTTTATTATTATTGCTACAACGTTGCCTGAAATTGGTAATGCACTCCAGCAATCATTAAGTGTCGTCCCTCTCTATGTTGCTTTTGCAATAATTTCACCAACGTTAGGTTGGATCATTGCACGTATGTTTAAATTAAATTCTGAAAAGGGCAGAGCAATTAGCTTTAGTGCGGGCACAAGAAACTCACTTGTTATTCTACCTATTGCACTTTCTATTCCAAATGCAGTCCCTATTTTGCCCACAATTATTGTGACTCAAACGCTTGTTGAACTCGTTTCTGAATTAGTTTACATCCATATTATTGCAAGGCTAGATTTGAATACATAACTCATTGAATTATATATACAGTGGATACTGTTGCAATATATGTAATTATTGAACCACTTGTCATACTAACACGCCATTAATCGATAATCTTCATGGCTGTAGATTGATCATGCGTGACCGTGCACACGCAATAGCTTCTTTCATTTCCTGATCTGATGGCTCATCTGAAAAATATTGATAATAATAACCATTAATACCGTAAAGAATAGATAAATTATTTGTTGTTGCATTCCAAGCCCATATCAATTCAGCTGTTTTATCTTTTTGTTTCCTTTTTGGAATAAGAGAAAAAATATTCAAAATGGAATCATTCTTGATAATACTGGCATAGGTATTTCTATATCTGATAATAAATGGAGACTGGGAGGAATCAGATATTTCATATTCTTTAGGAGGGATTTTATTCATTAAAAAGGCTAAATCATTCTCGGATAGGAACATTAGATTAAGATGACTTAATACATTTACTTGTATTTTCTTTAATTCCCATGCATTTATGAAATTTTTGTTCTCAATAATTGATTTCTAAGTAGGACTAGAAGTAGTACCATGCAATCCTCCTTGTAGGTGACAATCACTTGTTCGGTAGGTGTTTGGAACAGGCATCATTGCATTTCCAATAATTACTTCTTTGAGCTTTGTGGGTTCTTCATAATGAATTTTCTGCTTTATTGCATATGTAATAGAATCTAAAAGAGGGAGTGGGGAAGTCACAGATTTGATTAGGAAAATTGCAAGTACTAAAGAAAAGAATACAAGTAAATACTTAAAACATAATTTAAAGAAGCGCTTAGTTAACAAATAGATATATAACTTACATCTAAATACATTCATAATAATCAAAATTATTGATATAACGAATAATATAATGGTTGTATTCAAAAAGATTTCTATCATAACTCTCTCATGCTCTCACCCACTTTCGTTTGTATCTTAATATATTTATTAGAAAGCCACTTATTAAGTGGCTTTTTTTATGTTCATGATTATTGTTCGGCAATGACATCAAGAAAAATCAATGGTTCATTCCCAGAGTTAATAAGCGCGTGAGAATCTCCTTTTCTAGCAATCGTAATATCACCAGCTTCTACAGGATATTCTTTTCCATCACTATCTACGAAAGTGCCTTTACCAGAAATAATAATATAACTATCTTCATTGGAAGTGTGTTGATGATATCCAACAGAATCTCCAGGCTGTAAAGTCATCCACCCAATCTCTTTTATCGCCTGATCTTTAGTTGCTTTATCCCGTGTAAATGAAAACTTACCATAAAGTGTTCCTTCTCCTCCACCAGCTTTTGGTTTGTCGAGGGAAATAAGTGCATCCTTTTTATAAACTTCTGCATTGGCAGAAATAGGGAATGCAACAATGAAAGTGACTGCGGACGCTAAAAGCAACGATTTATATTTCATAATAAGACTCCTAAATTAAAGTGCACAACTGTACTAGTTATAGCACTAAATTTTTCTGACTTCTTATTTTTTATTTAAACGGATCGTACAAGAGCCTTTACACTCCAAATATCCAATTGGAACGGTATTATAGTATCCATGGTTTTCTAAAAATGCTATGAATTCATCTTTATAATTAGGATCTACTGTAATCAGCAATCCTCCGCTTGTTTGAGGGTCACAAAGAATGGTTTTGTATTCATCCAATAAAGGACTGGGTTCAATCTTATGACCATAACTCTCAAAATTGCGTTGGCAACCACCCGGAACAGCCCCTTGCTTAATATAATAATCAGTATGTTTAATTAAGGGGACAGATTCTGGTGTAACAACAGCAGATAGATTACTCCCATCTGCTATTTCAGCGAGATGCCCTAAAAGTCCAAAACCTGTAATGTCCGTTAAAGCATGAGCATAGGGCAACTTGGCAATGTCCGCACCAATTTTATTGAGTTTGACCATTTCATCTCTAGCTAAATGAATATCTTCAGGTTTTAAAATACCTTTTTTTTCTGCCGTGGTTAAAATACCGATCCCTAATGGTTTTGTGACAAAAAGAAGATCTCCTTCTTTTGCTTGATTATTCTGCTTAAGATTTTTTTTCTCAACTTTACCTGTTACTGCAAGTCCAAACATAGGTTCAGGTGCATCAATAGAATGCCCACCTGCTAATGTAATGCCAGCTTCATCGCAAATACTTCTTCCACCTTCAATCACTTTTCTTGCAATCTCAGGGCCTAATTTATCAACAGGCCATCCCAATATAGCGATGGCCATAATGGGTGTTCCTCCCATTGCATAGATGTCGCTTATGGAGTTTGTCGCTGCAATCCGCCCAAAATCAAAAGGATCATCAACAATAGGCATAAAGAAATCTGTGGTAGAAATAATGCCGATATCATCCGTCAAACCATATACTGCGGCATCATCACTAGACTGATTACCCACCCATAAATTGGGATCAGAAGTCTGAGAACCAGAACCTGCTAATATTTGCTCAAGAACCTTGGGCGAAATTTTGCAGCCTCAACCCGCGCCATGACTATATTGAGTGAGTTTAACAGTAGACATCAAATACTCCTTATACAAAACGATCAAAGGACTTTTCAGGAAAAAAAATATAAGATAGAGTTTACCACTTTATGACAATAAAACCATGGATGGCTATGAGTGTTTTTAAAAAGATTGCATTAATTCATACTAACGACGAACTCGCACAGCGATACGGCTCGGTTATTGCACTGGCTGAGAAAATCGTGAAGCGTTATAACTGCAAAGTCGTAAAGCATAGAGTACCACCTTCAGATAGTAATGAGATTAAAGATGCATTACATGAGGCAATTGAAGGATGTGATCTTATTATTATCTTTGGTGGAGATGGTACTTTTCTTGGTATTGCACGAAAAGTCTGTGATTTTAAAATCCCTTTTTTAGGTATAAATCTCGGCCGTTTAGGTTTTTTGACAGACCTAAAAGAGAGTCATATTGAAGAAGGGCTAACGGATATTTTAGAAGGTCGATATCAGGTTGAGGAGCGAGAGGTTCTTCATGCAACGATAGAAGATCATTTTGACTCATATGCAATCAATGATGTTGTCATCCATCAGAGAAGTATCTCAAGAATGATTGAGCTTGATGTTTTTGCAAATGATCGCTATTTGACAACATACCAAGCAGATGGCGTGATTCTTTCAACACCCACAGGATCGACTGCATATGCACTTTCCTCTGGGGGACCTTTGATTTATCCCACGCTTTCTGCTTTGTTGATTGCACCGATTTGCCCTCATACGTTCAGTCATCGCCCAATTGTCATTCCAACTGATCAAGTCGTTCGTGTCGCGATTAAAAATCAAAGAGACTATTCGGCGAGCGTGAGTTGTGATGGTCAGGTCGAGAGTCCTTTTAAAACAGGAGAGCGTTTAGAAATCAGGAATCACACCTTGAAAATTACGCTGCTCCATCCTCCTAAATATGATTATTATGACATTTTAAAA
>CAZBKP010000079.1:0-7810 GCA_964492525.1 uncultured Cardiobacteriales bacterium | reverse complement strand
TAAAATAATTATCACCGCTCTCCCCCATCATTTCAATCACAATGGTGTATTCAATCGCAACACCATACACAATTCGTTTTACTTGTACACTAATATCTCTTATGTAGTGTCCGACCCCTATAGATTTTAGCTTTTCAGTGACTCTTTCACTAAATTTCTCTGCTACTTCTTGAACAGGAGTATTGATATGTTGATAATCTAAACCAAATGTTGGCATTACATAAAAACCAAATTTCAAATTTTCAATTCCCATGCTATAAAACTGTGATGCAGGAATCATAATTTCTCTAAAAAATGAATCTAAATAAACCATTTCTGGTGTCTGGCGCTTAACTTCAGCAAAATCTCCTGACGGCAAGAAAATCTTATCCCCAACTTCTGTTGGAAACCAACTTTCTTCAGCCATAATTGGACGAGAGACAAGTGATGGCAATTCAGATAATGCAATCCGAATTCTCCCGTTTTCTAAGAGTGGATTTACACAGTTGCAATAAAAGCCTATTCGAATGACCTCCCATGGAATTCCTTTATACATAATGCGCTCACCTTCACGAACTGTCCCCATATTTAAGAAGAGTTTTAGTTCACTCATATAACGAGGTGCATAATTTCTCAAGCTTATAATTCCAATAAACAGAATAAGTACCGCAAGCCCAAAAAGAACCATATCCCCTTTAGCATAGATAATACTCAAAAAGGTTAAAATTGCAGTAACATATACTACTAAACGATAACAAATGAGTAATAACCTAAATCGCAAACTTGTTTTTCTTTTCTTGAGCGTACCTTCTTTTCGTTCACGAATCCGCAAAAGATAGTTCACACCATTATTAAAGATTAAGACAACAAACCCTGCTCCCATTAATGCAATGAATAATAATAGTCCTCTGCCAAGAAAAATGGACTCCAATGCCGTTTTAATCCTATCTGTTATCGAAATTTTAGGTCCTTCAAATTCTTTTAATTGAAGTGTATTGGTATTTTTTAAATTAATTAAATCTTCTCGAAACTGCTCCCAATGCTTTTTTGTTTCTGCCAATCGCTTAACCGCATTTTGATCTAATGAATCACTCTTAATATTATTTAAGAAAGCAAGACCTTTATTTAATGTCTCAATCTGCTCATCAAGCTCACTATTTTCAATAATAAGCTGATCGCGCTTTCTTGGTTTTTCAGTTAACGTACGTAATTCTGAAAACAAAGGCTTTACGATCGTTAATACTTCTTGTTGCCAATCATAATTGGATTCATCCTTAGGAGATAAGGAAAGATTTTGCGTATTTACACCACCTAAGGCAATTTTCGAAAAAAGTTGTTCAAGATTTCTCTGCTGACTCTTCAAGGCATCGAGTTGAGAAACCAATGTTGCCTTACTCTCCTCATCTTTTTCTTTTTTTATCTGTTCAGATAACTCTTTTTGCCTCACTAAATTATCAGAAATCGATTTTTCAAGATCATTCAGCTGACTACAACAGGGTACCTCATCTGCAACCGCTTTCACACTTTCTGCATGAGTGGCAATAAAAACAGTAAAAGTAAACAGCAGGATAAAAATTGAAAAAAAACGAATAATCTTTTTAAACATGAACACTCCTATATAATTGTGAAAAGCATGATTCAAGAGAGATCTATTCTTTAAATAGAGGAGACTTTGCGTCAGAAATCAGCATATTATTATTTTATTTATCTTTAATAGCTTAAAGTATGTGTAATTCTATCAAAAAAACATTATTTTGTCATACGGTTACATAGGAAAAAGCATTAAGCATTCTTATTTTTCTCTAGTTAACTTATAATTTACCTTTCAAATAACTGATATATAGGAATATCTCATGAAAATAATTCATATCATGACAATAGGCTTAATAATGATATCTGGATGTGCATCTAACCCCAAAACCGTTACAAAAGATCAAACATATTTTGACGCAAGCAAAAATGCACGTCTGCGTGTTTTTGGCCAAAACGGAGCACCTACCTTTGTGACTTACAAGGAAAATAATAAAAAGATAAATATTAATGTTGGAGGAACAATCGGCAGTGCTTTTAGCTCAATGATTGGAACCATAAGTAGCGAAAGTATCGGTATGCCTAAAACGCCAAATTCAGAATCAGTTGGAAAAAGAAATGGTATTTTGTCACGTGCTTTCTTCCGTGAAATCGTAATTCCAGCAAATACAACAATAAAAATTGAAGGATCGATTTCTCTACCTGGAAATCAAAATACTATGTCAAAAAACTCAATGACAGTTTATGCAAAAGAAATTTGTTCAAGTGTCACTAACTTTATTCCTGAGGCAGGCAAAGACTATGAAGTTACTGGTAATGGGTGCTCACTTTCAGTTATCGAGATAATAAAAACAGAAAATGGGATAACCTTTAAACCTATCTGATAAAAATCTTATTCTGCCCGTTAGTTTTTTAGGATGGATTATCTTATAATATCGGATTATTTTTATAGGATTAGGGACATATCATGGAAAAAATCGTCGTTTTAGATTTTGGGAGTCAATACAATCAACTGATTACTCGCAGAATTCGTGAAATAGGGGTTTTTTCTGAATTAATTTCTCATAAAATCACAGCAAAAGCACTCAAAGATATGAATCCCAAAGGAATTATTTTCTCAGGTGGGCCCAACAGTGTATATGAAAAAGATGCTTTTACGATTGATCCTGAAATCTTCAACCTTAATATTCCGATATTAGGCATTTGCTATGGCATGCAACTTATGGCTCAAACCTTAGGTGGCAAGGTTGAAAAAGCTGAAAGCAGTGAAAATGGTCTTGCTGTATTAAAAATCGATTTAGATGAAACTGTTTTATTTAAATCTCTTCCTGAAAGCCAAACTGTTTGGATGAGCCATGGCGATCTTGTTACGACTCTCCCAGAAGGATTTATCGTAACAGGAACCAGTAGTGACTGCCCTACTGCTGTTATGGAAAACCCAACAAAGAAAATGTTTGGCGTCCAATTCCATCCTGAAGTAAAACATTCTGCCTATGGGCTAGACGTTCTAAAACACTTCGCATTTGATATTTGTGAATGTGATGGTGAATGGAAAATGGAAAACTTCATCGATATGCAAATTAATGAAATTCGCAAGCAGGTTGGGGATAAGAAAGTACTGCTTGCACTTTCAGGCGGAGTCGACTCAAGTGTCGTTGGCGTACTGTTGCAAAAAGCGATTGGCACGCAATTAACTTGTATTTTTGTAGATCATGGCTTACTTCGCAAAGGAGAAGCCGAAGAGGTAATGAATAACCTTGGAGGTAAGTTTGGTCTAAATATTATCAAAATTGATGCCAAACAACGATTCTTAGAGAAATTAGAAGGTGTATCAGATCCAGAACAAAAACGTAAAATCATTGGTAATGAATTTATTTATGTTTTTGATGATGAAGCAAAAAAACTTCAAGATATCGACTATTTAGCGCAAGGTACACTTTATACAGATATCATTGAGAGTGGTACAGATACCGCACAAACAATAAAATCACATCATAATGTAGGCGGTCTTCCTGAAGATATGAGTTTTCAACTCATAGAGCCTCTTAAAACACTGTTTAAAGATGAGGTTAGAGAACTAGGAATAGAATTAGGGATGCCTGAACATCTCGTTTGGCGCCAACCATTCCCAGGTCCAGGATTAGGAATCCGCATTCTCGGAGATATTACGGATGAGAAACTAACAATTGTCCGCGATAGTGATGCCATTTTACGCGAAGAGATTATAAAAGCCGAGCTTGATCGTGATATTTGGCAATATTTTACAGTACTAACAGGACTAAAAAGTGTTGGTGTTACTGGTGATAATCGAACTTATGATTATACCATTGCAGTAAGAGCGATTACCTCTGTTGATGGAATGACGGCTGACTTTGCCCGCATTGATTGGGAAGTCCTACAAAAAATCTCTGTTCGTATCGTGAATGAAGTAAAGCATGTTAACCGTGTTGTTTACGATATCACAAGCAAACCACCCGCAACAGTTGAGTGGGAATAAACGCTACATCATTCAAAGAATTAGATGGAAAAACCTTTTATGAAAATTTTATCAAAAGTTACTAAGCTCTTCCCAGTTTGGGCATTATTGTGTGCTATTTGGGCATATTATACGCCCGATGTTTTTACCCCTGTTAAACCTTACACAGCGGAGCTACTCATGCTCGTAATGTTTACCATGGGTGTTACTCTAAGTATTCATGATTTCAAAAAAGTTGCAACGAGACCTAAAGCAATTATCGTTTGCACATTGTTGCATTATATCGTCATGCCTCTTGCCGCGCTTTTGCTTGCAAAACTGTTTAATATGGAAACTGATTTATTAGTAGGTATGGTTCTAGTAGGTAGTGTCGCAAGTGGTACCGCATCTAATGTAATGATCTATTTAGCAAAGGGAGACGTTGCTCTTTCAGTTATGATCTCTTCGGTTTCTACCCTTCTGGGCGTTGTAATGACACCTCTTCTTACCTATTTACTTGTTGGGACGACCGTTAAGGTAGAATTCCTCAGCATGCTTACATCTATTGTAAAAATCGTCATCATCCCTATTGCAGCAGGATTGGTGATCCACCATTTGCTAACAAACCTAGTGAAGAAAATAGAACGTTTTTTCCCACCACTCTCGATGATTTGTATTTTAACAATTCTATGTATTGTTGTTGCAGGAAGCCGTGATCAAATCGCTCATGTTGGCCTTCTCGTGTTCGTTGCAGTTATGTTGCACAATGCAATCGGATTATTTGCAGGGTATTGGGGGGCAAAATTATTAGGATTTGATGAATCAACCTGTCGCACCATGTCTCTAGAAGTAGGAATGCAAAACTCTGCATTAGCTGCTACTTTGGGAACTCAATACTTTGGGACACTTGCGGCATTACCTGGCGCAATTTTCTCTGTTTGGCACAATATCTCTGGCTCGATTTTAGCGGGGTATTGGCAAGGAAAGAATACAGATAATAAAGAAAAATAAGCATTCTATTCTTTTTCCCATTTCATTATTATCTCGTTTTCTTTATTTAAAACATCTACTTGTTGATCAATCTGATTAAAGTTTTGACTGAGATAAAACGCTATTGCTTGTTGATTTTTTTCATACACGGTTAGGGTTAGCTCGTTAAAATCTTTTTTCGATTGATCTAATAGTGATTTACCGATACCCTTTCGTTGATACTCTTCTTTTATAAAAATTCCAGCGATATAGTCATTTTGAATACCCAAAAATCCAACAATCTCATTTTTTTCATTAAGAAAAGTATATATTAGATTCCCAATATTGCTCTGAAATATAATATAGTGATGTGTTTTTTTATTTGTTTCTAACCAAATTTCAACGAGGCTTGATAAAACAGACTCATTCAATGCATCTATTTTTTTAATCATAATTCTCTCTGAAAAAATATTTTCCAAAAGTTATGTTGTCAAATGTGCACCTGAAATCATTTTGTAAATATGAACCGCATAGCGATCTGTCATGCCTGAGATAAAGTCTGTAATTTTAAGCACTCTGAGATAAGGATCTTCATCAAAGGTGCGATTTAAACCTATAAACTGGTCAGGAAGGAAACTCTTCAACATTCTTGATTTTGCAGTACTGCCAAAATAGACTTCCTGATTCATCGCCCCCACAAATGCGCTTAAAAGCTCTTCTATAATTTCAAGCCCTGCAATCCCGACTTCTAATACGGGTTTTGAGACATAGATATGATCATAGGCATAGGTTTTAATTTCTGATAACACTTTTGAAGAAGGAAGCCTCACCAATAAATCTACATTAAACGTTCCTGCCAAAATGCTCTCTTCATTCTCTTTAAATACCTCAACCACTTCATTAATTAAAAGCCCCATAACAAATGCTCTTAAATATTCAATTCGATCTTTTTCACGATGCATTTTGTTCAATTTATTAGGAAAACCACCATAATTTTGTGTGATTTTTTCATAAAATCCTAAAACTTCTTCACCTCGTATCAATGAGAGACGATACGCATCTTCAATATCAATTAATGAGTAACAAAGGTCATCTGCAGCTTCTAATAAAAAAGAGAACGGATGACGACACCACTTCAAATCATTCGAAGGTTCTTTGTAAGGAAGCAAGCCAACAAGCGTTGCAAATTCAGAAAATATATCTTTTTCAGATTGGAAGTAATTGAACTTCTTATAAGCGATATTTTGAGTTGAACCACGATCAGAGCTAGAGCAAGGATATTTTACAAATCCTCCAATCGTTGGTAGAGAGAGCTGCATTCCGCCCTTATTATCGCTATTTTGCAATTTTGTAAGGAGTCTAAATGCTTGAGCATTCCCTTCAAAGTAGAGAAAGTCTTGCTGCTCTTTAGGAGAAACTTCTTTAAGCGCCGTTTGCCCGATTTCATTCTCTCGGAAGAATTGGCTAATACCATTTTCTCCTGCATGCCCAAAAGGAGGATTTCCAATATCATGCGCAAGTGCAGAAGCGGCAAGAATCGTCCCCACATCTGAAGGTAAAAAATTTTCTACCTTTTTTGTCTCGACTAAAAACTCACCCACCATTGTTCCAATACTTCTTGCAACGGTGCTTACTTCCAAACTATGAGTTAAGCGAGTACGCACATAATCCGTTTGTGCCAGCGGAAAAACTTGTGTTTTATCTTGTAATCGTCGAAATGCAGCTGAAAAGATGAGGCGATCAAAATCCTTTTGAAAAGTTGATCGATACGTTTGTGAATCATTTTCAAGTGGAACCCCTAATCTACGATACGTTAACAAATTTTCCCATTTCATTTTCATGGTAGCGTATTCCCTTTTAGATCCGATAGTGGCCATCTTGCTTTCAACTTAATTGGGTATGACAAACTCCCCTCTTTTCGTGATAATCGCTCATGTCCGACATAAGCAACCATCGCACCATTATCTGTACAAAAAAGTTGACGCGGATAATAGACCGCAACTTTCATTTTTTCCATTTCAACAGAAAGTATTTCTCTTAAAAGAAGATTCGCACCCACACCCCCCGCTATAACGATTGAGTTCACCCCTGTTTGTTTGACTGCTTTTTTACATTTACCGACCAGTGTATCTACAATCGCTCGTTGAAAACTTGCAGCTATATTAGGGAAATCCTCTTCTGTCGCAGATTTAATCGTCATTGCGACTTTTGTCTTTAGCCCACTAAAACTAAAGTGTAAATCCCCACTGTCTAGCATTGGACGAGGAAAATCATAGGCATTCTCACGGCCTTTAAGTGCTAATTCCGCAAGTTTTGCACCTCCCGGATAAGGAAGTCCCATTAATTTTGCCGTCTTATCAAATGCCTCTCCAACCGCATCATCTAACGTATCGCCTAAAACTTCATACTCTCCAAACCCTTTAACATAGACAATTTGAGTATGTCCGCCTGAAACAAGAAGAGATAAAAAAGGAAATTCGGGGCGACGTTCTTCTAGCATTACAGCAAGTAAATGCGCCTCCATATGATGAATTCCTAAAACAGGTTTATTTAGCGCAAATCCAAGGCCTTGCGAATATAACGCTCCAACCATCAACGCCCCAATTAAACCAGGGCCTTCTGTAAATGCGATGCCGTCAATCGCATCAAAATTCACCGCTGCTTCTTCTAAGGCTGCTTCGACTAAAAGGGGTAATTTTCTGATATGGTCACGAGAAGCAAGTTCGGGAACAACCCCTCCATATTTTGCATGGAGCGCAATCTGAGAATAAATTTGATGTGCAACCAGTCCTTTTTGCGAATCATAGAGTGCAACACCTGTTTCATCGCAGGAACTTTCAATACCTAAAACTAACACAAAACCTCTTTATTCATTTA
>CAZBKP010000078.1:0-7817 GCA_964492525.1 uncultured Cardiobacteriales bacterium | reverse complement strand
AATCTTGACGGAAGGCATTAAACATCACCCCAATTAATAATTAAAGTTAAAAAACGCTTTTAGTAGTTACTAAAAGCACCAAGTCGGGGATTATACTATGTTTACTTTATTTCTACAAACAAAAGTAAGTACTGAACTCTTAAATTAAGTTAGCCTATTGTTGAAAATCGATTATGATTTTATTTAAAAGGGAGATTAAAATATGTTTAGAAAACGTCTAACCCATTCAATATATTTTTAATATTATTATTACACCATGCATTAGTCCTTAAACACTAAGCGTGCTAGAGAGTTAAAATAGCACTTATTGCATAATTTGTAAGATATATTATTTAAATACTTAGGAATATAAATGAAAAGTTGCCGTTCCACATATTATACAAATGAGATAGTAAAAAAAGGGATACAATTATCCTTTTCAATTGACAATTGTACTGTTACAACTGAAACTCAAGTTGAAGGCAACTTAAAATCAACTAGATTTAAAATATCAATAATATGCCAATTGAAAGATTATCAGTCAATCAGTGATTCAGCAATCTTTGTTAGAGCTAAATACTTAAGTGTACTAGGTTTAATTTCATTTTTAATAGATGAACCTCTTGATGTATTTGGAAACGAAGTATGTCATAAAATGGTTGATGTTCCCACAAAATCACATTCAAATTTTATTTATATCAAAGGGCGCCATAATTACTCTAACGTTCTAAGTAATTTGCTAAATAAAATCACTAATTCAACAACACATGAAAAAAAATTTATTTTTTCTTTGTTAGACCGTTGGCGTAAAGCTAGATATTTGGAGGAAGAAACTAAAAATAACCTGCTTTTTGATGATGAAACAACATTATCCTATTTTCATGTTCTTGAGCTTCTTGGTGATAACTTATCTAAAGAAATAAAAAATCATTCCGCAATATTAATTGAGGAATTTCTTAGAAAATATAATCAAAATATTCTTTCGACACCTCTATCTGTATCTGAAAATGACATTAATTCACAAATAAAATTAGTCTCTTCCATTTTAGATAAAAATATAACTGTATATGCTAAAATTTCTCACTTACTTAAGAAATACAAGGTTTTTGATGAACGTACATCTTACTGGATTAAACATTTAATTGACGCTAGAAATTCGGTGGCTCATGGAAGAAGAGTTTATTGTAGTAAAGCAATTTTTCCAGTTAGGCCTTTTTTTTCATTAATATCTACTGATCTCTATCCATTATTTTTCTTACGTATTCTGTCAGCAAAAATAATTGCAAATTATCTAGGGATAAAATTATTTGATAAAGTTTGGAAGAAAGTTCATAAAGAATTAAATTATGGGGAAGTTGCTACTAGAGATTTACTTTTACCACAGAATTTTGCACAATCTAACTCATTATCAGCCAAGCATAAATCTATTATCTATGGTGGACTAAATCAATTAATATTAAATAAAAAAATGAAGATTTCTGAATGTATTGAATTTTATAGGTTTTATTTAAAATCAAATATTAAAATAGAAGAATTCGCTTTTTTCAATTCTCCCGCATTAATCATATTAATGGATTCAATAGATGACCCCAAAATAGTTGATAAAATCATTTCTTTATTTAAATTAATTAATAATTCTAATAGTCAATACTATATAAAATTTAGAGATTTACTTCATGAACTTGAATTTTATGGGTTTACAGCAAAAAAACTTGAGGATTTAATCTCTTCATGTGAGTTGTATTAATTTACAAACAGAATGCTCTTGCCTCAATTAAAAGAAATTAGCTTGAACAATAAAAATAATAGGGCGTTTTATTTATAACACCCTATAAAAAATGATTGCCTTTTACGTTATGCTATCTGAGTTTATTGCAACGTTGATTTAATCGGTTCCCAATCGCTCATTCTCTTTTGGAATGCGACTAATGATGGGAATTTAGATAAATCATAATTCACAAATCCTGCCCACGTTGAAATGATATAGAGATAAATATCAGCCGCAGTGAGCTTATCCCCCGTTAAATACGGATAGTTTTTTAGGATCGACTCTACATAAGAGTAGCGACGGTCTAATCTTTGGACGGAAGCATTAAACCAATCTTCACTTGGATTTTGACCAAATGCTTTTCCAAAAAGTACACCATGGGATTGATGCAATTCTGTCGCAAGATAATTAAACCATTCAAGCTGTCTAATATGCTCAATCCCACTCATAGGGAAGAGTGTTTGATTGGGCGCAAGACTTGCTAGATATGCAGAGACTGCAACCACTTCTGTGATCACCTCGCCACTATCGAGCACAAGTGCTGGGACATAGCCTTTAGGCGAGATTGTAGAGAAATCACTTTGATCTTTGATGATTTGGTTTTTAGCTAAATCAACTTCAATTTTCTCAACAGAAACATTTAAAGCATCGGCGATAAGTGCCGCAGTTTCAGAACAAGAGCCTTTTGAATAATAGAGTTTCATCTGTATTCCTCCATGAATACCGTTATAGAATAAATCGACTTAAATCTTCGTTTTCGGAAACTTCACCGAGTTCTTTTTGGACGAGCTCAGCAGTAATGATAATTTTCTCCCCACTACGATCAGAGGCTGAGAATGAGATCTCTTCGAGCAATTTTTCTAAGATCGTATGAAGACGTCTTGCACCGATATTCTCTGTTTTCTCATTAACATTGAATGCCATTTTTGCAATTTCATGGATCGCATCGCTACTAAATTCTATGGTTACGTCCTCTGTTTTAAGGAGTGCTTCATATTGCTTTATAAGCGCAGAAGAGGGCTCTGTAAGAATTCTCTCAAAATCATTAATACTTAAAGGCTTTAACTCCACACGAATTGGAAGACGGCCTTGAAGCTCTGGGATGAGGTCAGAGGGTTTGGCAAGATGAAACGCCCCCGATGCAATAAAGAGCATATGATCTGTTTTAACAGGGCCATATTTTGTCGAAACGGTAGAACCTTCAATTAATGGGAGTAAATCACGTTGTACGCCTTCGCGAGACACATCCGCCCCCGAATGTTCTCCTTTTCGGCAGACTTTATCTATCTCATCGATAAACACAATGCCATTGTTTTCTGCAGATTCGATCGCGACTTTCTTCACTTCTTCATCATTGACAAGACGAGCAGCTTCTTCTTCTTGAACAATTTTCAAAGCATCTTTGATTTTCATCTTTTTAGTGTATTTAGCGTCGTTACTGCTTTGGCTAAATAATGATTGTAATTGTTCCGCCATATCTTCCATGCCAGGCGGCGTCATAATATTCATATTCATGGAATGACGTTTTGATAACTCAACTTCAATCTCTTTATCATCGAGCTCTCCTCGAATGATTTTTTCACGGAATTTTTGACGAGTCGAGGATTGATCCGGTGAATTTTGAGTGGGTTCATCCGCAAAGCCAATGGATTTTGGCTTCGGAATAAGTATATCTAAAATTCTCTCAATAGCCGCTTCTTCAGCTTTCGGATGTGCTTTTTTAATCGCATCTTCACGTGCTTTTTTAATTGAGGCTTCAATTAGATCACGGATAATAGAGTCAACTTCTCGCCCAACGTAACCGACTTCGGTAAATTTGGTTGCTTCCACTTTGATAAAAGGAGCGTTTGCAAGGGTTGCAAGTCTGCGTGCAATTTCCGTTTTTCCGACGCCAGTAGGCCCGATCATTAAGATGTTTTTAGGAGTGATCTCTTTTTTAAGATCTCCTTCAACTTGTTGTCTACGCCAGCGGTTTCTTAGGGCAATTGCAACCGAACGTTTTGCTTCATTTTGTCCAACAATATAGCGATCAAGTTCTTGAACAATTTCTCGGGGTGTCATTTCGCTCATAGTTATAGTTCCTAGAATTTTAGAGATTCAATCGTGAGATTATGGTTTGTGTAGATACAGATGCTTGCTGCAATATTAAGGCTCTTTCGCACAATCTCTTCAGCAGACAGCTCTGTGTTTTCAATTAAGGCAAGTGCAGCACTTTGTGCAAATGCGCCTCCTGATCCAATCGTAGCGAGATTATTTTCAGGTTCAATCACATCACCATTTCCAGAAATGACAAGAATCGCACTTTCATCTGCAACAATAAGGAGTGCTTCAAGGCGTCTTAATTGCCTGTCTGTTCGCCAATCTTTTGCAAGCTCAACCGCAGCCCGTGTCAGGTGACCACTATGTTTTTCAAGCTTGGCTTCAAATCGCTCGAAAAGTGTAAATGCATCTGCTGTTCCTCCTGCAAATCCAGCAAGAACTTTACCGTTATAGAGTCGTCTCACTTTTTTGGCATTGCCTTTCATGATTGTATTGCCAAGAGAGACTTGTCCATCACCACCAATGACAACTTCATTGCCTCGTCTAACCGCACAGATTGTTGTACCGCGGTATTGTTCCATAATTGTTACTCCATCTCGTAAAAATTAATAGATTCTTAATGAGGGTGAATTTTTTGATTTCAAGAGGAGCGATAATGGTTTTCTAAATATTATAAATTTGTTATCTAAAGGATAGCTGTGAGTTTTTGGGATTTATGGTATATAATTTGTGCTTTAATATTTTATGTTATTGGAGATAGTAAATGGTAGTGATTACCTTACCGGATGGCAGCAAACGTGAATATGAAAGTGCTGTTTCTGGGTTTGATATAGTTGATAGTATTGGTCCTGGTTTAGCAAAAGCGGCGGTTGCGATGACCATTGATGGATTGCAAAAGGATTTATCAACGATCATCACTACTGATAGTCATATCCGTATTTTAACCGTCAAAGATGAAGAGGGCTTAGATGTTACTCGTCATACTTTGGCTGCGCAAGTTCTTGCAAGAGCAATTAAAATTTTGTATCCAAATGCAAAATTAGCAATTGGACCGACGATTGAACACGGTTTTTATTATGATGTTGAGTTTGATCAACCTATCACCTTAGAAGCACTCCCTGTCATTGAAGCTAAAATGCATGAAATCATCAAAGAAGGCTTGAATGTCACTCGAGTGATGGTTCCACGTAAAGAGGCGATGCAATATTTTGAATCTAAAGGTGAGTTATATAAAGTTGATATTATTTCGCGTGCGCCTGAAGATCAAACAGAAATTTCGCTCTATCGTCAGGGCAATAATGGTGAGGATGTCTTTACAG
Source organism: uncultured Cardiobacteriales bacterium (assembly GCA_964492525.1). GTDB lineage: Bacteria > Pseudomonadota > Gammaproteobacteria > Cardiobacteriales > Wohlfahrtiimonadaceae > Wohlfahrtiimonas. The sequence goes on along the minus strand of CAZBKP010000078.1, from coordinate 2,711 downwards.
ACCTGTGTTATGGACCTCATTTACCCACAATCAAAAAAGCGAATATTGCATTTAAATTGATGAATTTAGCGGGGGCTTATTGGCGTGGCGATTCAAAAAGTAAAATGCTCACGCGCATTTATGCTGTTGCCTTTGCAACAGATAAAGAGCTTAAAGCTCATCTTGAGTATTTAGAAGAAGTCGGAAAACGAGATCATCGTAAAATTGCAAAAGCTCAAGATCTTTTCCATCTTCAAGAAGAGGCGCCCGGTATGGTGTTTTGGCATCCCAAAGGATGGCAAATTTGGCAGTGTATTGAACAATATATGCGTAAACGCCAAAAAGAAGAGGGATATTTAGAGGTTAAAACGCCTATTGTGGTTGATCGCTCTCTATGGGAGCGTTCTGGACATTGGGAGAATTACCGAGACAATATGTTTACGACGTCATCGGAAAATCGTGATTATGCGATTAAACCGATGAATTGCCCTTGTCATGTGCAAATCTTTAATCATGGGCTGCATTCCTATCGAGATTTGCCTCTCCGTTTATCAGAATTTGGTTCATGCCATAGAAATGAGCCTTCTGGCGCGCTTCATGGAATTATGCGTGTGAGAGGATTTGTCCAAGATGATGCGCATATTTTTTGTAGAGAAGATCAAATTGAGAGTGAAGTAAAACACTTTCATCGTTTTGCGATGAGCGTTTATCAAGATTTTGGATTTGAAAATATTGCGATTAAATTGAGTCTTCGTCCCGATGAAAGAGCCGGTGACGATACAACATGGGATTTAGCAGAAGAGGGATTACGGTCTGCGCTCAGAGCTTCAGGGGTTGAATGGGAAGAGCTACCTGGTGAAGGTGCTTTCTATGGCCCTAAAGTTGAATATCATATCAAGGATGCTTTAGGGCGTTCTTGGCAGGTCGGAACAATTCAGCTTGATCTCGTTCTTCCTGCACGATTAGATGCAGAATACGTTGATGAAGATAACTCAAGAAAAATTCCTGTAATGCTTCATCGTGCAATCCTTGGATCATTTGAACGTTTTATTGGCATATTGATTGAGCATTATGCGGGATCATTTCCTGCTTGGCTTGCCCCTGAGCAAGTTTTCTTGGCGGGAATTACGAGTCAACAAGATAATTATGTCAAAGAAATAGATGAAAAATTACGATCTATGGGTATTCGTACTAAAATTGACTTGAGAAATGAAAAGATTGGTTATAAAATCCGTGAGGCAACAATTAGTCGTATTCCATATATTTTAGTGGTTGGAAAACGTGAAGAAGATGAAGGTTTGGTTTCTGTCAGAACAAGAGAAGGGCAAGAGATCGGCGTACTATCCATAGATGCGTTTATTCAACATATGGAAAGTGAAATATAATTTTTATTGGAGATTGCATTATTAGTACACAAAACGAACATAAGTTGAATAATGAAATTACCGCTCGTAAAGTCCGTGTCATAGATGCTGATGGCGAGCAAAGAGGAATTTTGTCACTTGCAGAAGCTTTAGATTTAGCTTATGATAGCGAGCTTGATTTGGTTGAGATTTCGCCAACTGCTGAGCCTCCTGTTTGTCGAGTTATGAATTATGGAAAATTCAAATTTGAACAACAGAAGAAGCAGCAAGAAGCGAAAAAGAAGCAGAAACAAATTCAAGTCAAAGAAATCAAGTTCCGTCCAGGAACTGATGAAGGGGATTATCAGGTAAAACTACGCAACCTGATACGTTTCCTAAGTGATGGTGATAAAGCAAAAGTAACGTTGCGTTTTCGTGGACGTGAAATGGCTCACCAAGAGTTGGGGATGAATCTTCTTTTACGTGTAGAAGAGGATTTAAAAGAATACGGTACAGTAGAACAACGTCCTAAATTTGAAGGGCGCCAAATGGTTATGATGCTTAGTCCAATTAAGAAATCATAATTCAAATCTATCGTAAAGTATGAATCATTCCTGTTTATTTATATTTTTTGAATGCGAGTTATAACATGCCAAAAATGAAGTCAAACAGCGGCGCAAAAAAGCGTTTCCGCAAAAATGGTGGCGGACAGTTCAAGCGCCATGCATCACATCGTAGCCATATCTTAACGAAGAAATCAACAAAACGTAAACGTCATCTACGTGGTGAAGCTTTAGTTGCTAAAGTAGATACCAAGATGGTTAACCGTATGTTGCCTTACGCATAGTAGAAGGAGATTAGATTATGGCAAGAGTTAAACGTGGTGTGATCGCTCATGCGCGTCATAAGAAAGTTTTAAAGAAAGCGAAAGGTTACTACGGTGCACGTTCACGTGTTTATCGTGTTGCGAACCAAGCGGTTATTAAAGCGGGACAATATGCGTATCGTGATAGACGTCAAAGAAAACGTGATTTTCGTGCACTTTGGATTGTTCGTATCAATGCAGCTGCAAGAGAATGTGGTTTATCTTATAGCCGTTTTATCAATGGTCTTAAGAAAGCAAATATCGAAATTGATCGTAAAGTATTAGCAGATATCGCGGTGTTTGAGAAGGAAGCATTTAGTGCTTTAGCTGAAAAAGCAAAAGCTGCACTATAATTCCCCTCTATATCACTCTTTATGAGTGCTGATGTTTTATAAATTACTAGTAAAGGAAAAGTGCGCTTAATGTACTTTTCCTTTTTTATTGGAAGATAAAAATGTCATTAGAAATGATCCTTAAAACTGCATTAGATGCTATAAAAGAAGCAAAGAATTTAGCAGATATTG
>CAZBKP010000077.1:0-7839 GCA_964492525.1 uncultured Cardiobacteriales bacterium | reverse complement strand
TGGACTATATTTCGTACTTATGGGGAATTTATCTCCTTTAGATGGGATTGGTCCTTCTGATATTGGGCTTGATATTCTTGAAGAGCGATTTCAAGAAGGTATTATTTCAGAGTTGATCCTTGCAACAAACTCCACTGTAGAAGGAGAAGCAACTGCATACTATATCGATGAAATGGCTAAACCTTATAATATTAACGTTACAAGAATTGCGCATGGTGTTCCTGTAGGTGGAGAATTAGAGTATCTTGATGGAAGCACACTATCTCATGCGTTTAAAGCACGACAAAAGTTTTAGGAGGAAATATGGCAACAATTTTTACTAAAATTATCAATAAAGAGATTCCCTCTGAAATTGTATATGAAGATGATAAAGTTCTTGCTTTTAAGGACATTAACCCACAGGCACCTACTCATATTTTGATTATCCCAAAAAAAGAAATTCCAACAATTAATGACATTTCTGATGAAGACGCACCTTTAATTGGTCATCTTTTTTTAACAGCAAAGAAAATTGCAAAAGAGATGGGATTTTCAGAGAAAGGTTACCGACTTGTATTTAACTGCAATGAAGATGGTGGACAAACAGTTCATCATATTCATATGCATCTTTTAGCTGGGCGACAATTAGAGTGGCCTCCAGGTTAAAATGATCAATAAAAAGCCCTGTTATTACAGGGCTTTTTATTGCGTAGATTATTCGCCTAATGCGTCCAATTGAGCTTGGGAGGGTACATAAAGATAACTTCCCGTTATTGCATGTGTATAACAAAACATTCGATCAAATTCTCCATCAACTTCTCCGCACATGCGTTTTAGCATTGTATCAATCGTTGTGAGTCTATTTGCATATCCTACAAAGTATAGTCCTTTTGAACCACTTGCTTTACCGTAGGGTAAGCTTTGACGGACCATTTCAAGTTCTTCTCCCGCTTCATCTTCTATAACGACGCGTTCAGTATGCGCTCCTATGGGCTTTTCTTCATCAGACATTTCAATATCATCTTGTTTTGTTCTACCAAATGTTCCTTCTTGTGTTTTAAGATCAAAATGATTGAATTGAGTGAGATCATGTACCCATTTTTGAGCAATAACATAGCTTCCACCACAATCAATACCCTCTGTTATAATTGCGGTTTCTTTTCGATCGGAAAGACCCTTGGGGTTTTCAGTACCATCTACGAAACCACCTAAATCACGAGCTTCAAGGTTTCTAAAGCCATGTGTTTCCTCTTTTATTTCTATTAGCCCTTTAAAAAGAGTAACAAAGTCATTCGCAAGCGCAAAATTAATTTTATGCTCAAAAGAGAGAATATGGATGAATAGATCTCTCTGAGTACCTAAAACCATACCATGAGCCATGGTTTTTAAATCTTTTAATTCTGTTGCACTTTTAGGCTCGTTAGAGAGCTTCTGCCAAGCATTTTTACCAAAGGCAATAACAGCGGAAAGCCCTAAATTACTATAACGTGTTTTGTATGAACGAATACGTGCACTAAAGTCTCCGATAGCATCTTTAATTGCATCTAAGTCATCAGATATAAAGTTAGCTTCTAGAAATATTGCATGATCGCGATCTTCTAAAATAATTCCCTCTTGATAATGACAGTCACTCATTTTAAATCCTCATGTTTAATTAAAGATAGTGGCTAATTGTACCTTATATCTTTTACGATAGATCAGAGAATTAACTAATGATGACAGAATTTTGAATAATGATAGAATAGTAGGGCTTACGGCACTCTGTAAGTTTTTATTTGGATGAGTTATGACGCAATCAGTATCACATAAAAAATTAGAAAAACGGCTCCGTCGCCTTGTAGGTTCTGCCATCATGGATTATCAGATGATAGAAGAGGACGATCGTATTATGGTCTGCCTTTCAGGTGGAAAGGACTCCTACGCTCTGCTTGATCTCTTACTTAAACTAAAAGAAAAAGCTCCTGTCCATTTTGAACTTTTTGCTGTGAACTTAGATCAAAAGCAACCAGGATTTCCTGCGGAGGTTCTTCCAAATTATCTAAGCGAAATTGGAGTTCCTTTTGAGATCATTACCCAAGATACGTATTCAGTTGTAAAATCAATTATCCCAGAAGGAAAAACTACGTGTAGTTTATGTTCACGGTTACGCCGTGGTATTTTATATCAATATGCTAAAGATCATGGTTTTAATAAAATTGCGCTTGGGCATCATCGTGATGATATTGTTGAAACCTTATTTATGAATATGTTTTTTGGTTCTACATTAAAAGCGATGCCCCCGAAATTACAAAGCGATGATGGCAGTAATATCGTGATTCGTCCACTTTCATATTGTGCAGAAAGCGACCTTATTAAATATGCAGAATTAAGAGAATTTCCAATCATTCCGTGTAATCTTTGCGGGTCGCAGGATGGACTTCAGCGCCAAACAACGAAAGCGATGTTACAAGAATGGGAAAAAAAGTATCCTGGACGAATCGAGAATATTTTTCGATCCATAAAGAATATTAGACCCTCTCAACTTGCGGATCATACTTTATTCGATTTTAATCGTTTTGAAGTAAGAGGGGATCATCAATCATTAGAACATATTTACGATAGAGCCAATTGGCTTGCAGGCTAATAAAAACAGAGGGGAAAAAATGACAGATCAAAATAATGAAGTGATTGCATTAACAGAAAAAACAGTAAAAGAAGCGATTGCTGACCCTAAAAAGGTGGATGAAATCGTGCAATCTATCAATATTAATAACCCAACAGATGTGATTGCTTATGGTGTTAAGCCAATGTCTGAAATTGCAAAATTTTCAGATACTTTATTAAGCAATGTAAAAACTAAAGAGAGCAATGAACTAGGAGATCAGCTTTCTGAGTTAGTTCTAAAAATACGAGAGTATGATCCTTTTACACCTGAAGAGAAAACGAGTCATTTTTTAGCAAATCTTCCATTAATCGGTAAGCTGTACAAAAAAGCTGAAAAAGCAAAAATTGACCATACAACACTAACAGCACAGGTCGATACGATTGCAAGCCATTTAGATAACTCAATGGTTGGCTTACTTAGAGATAATGAGAGACTCGAACAACTCTATATTAAAAATTTTGATTATTATAAAGAGATCACGCTCTTTGTTGAGGCTGGAAAAGAAAAAATCAAACAGATTAAAGAAGAGGATCTTCCTAAATTAGAGGCTACTGCCAAAGAGTCTCAAGATCTTTTAGATGCACAAAAGGTAAAGGATTTGATGGAAAATCTTAATCGATTTGAACGTCGGCTCCACGATTTAGAATTATCAAAAACGATTGCGATGCAAACAGCACCTCAAATACGGATTATGCAAAATAACAATCAACAATTAGCTGAAAAAATTCAGGGAAGTATTTTGTCGACGCTTCCTGTTTGGAAAAGCCAAATTGTATTGTCTCTTTCACTTCAAGAGCAGGAAAAAGCTGCTGCACTCCAAAAGGATGTTGCAGATACAACTAATGCGCTTTTAAAGAAAAATGCAGAAATGCTTGAGCAAAACAGCATTGCTACCGCAAGAGAGGTTGAGCGCTCAATTGTCGATATCGAAACTATTCGAGAAGTACAAGGGCGGTTGGTGAATACGATTGAAGAGACTATGAAAATAGCAGCAGAAGCGAAAGTAAAACGTAAAGAAGTAGAAATAGAGTTAAGCCAAATGGAAGATAATTTAAAAGAGCGTATTACTGCGGTTGTTGAAAAATATCAATAGGATTTAACGATGACGCTACCATTTTCTTCTGAAACATCTCTGCCTTTTCAAAATGAGAAAGTTGCGGAACTTCCAGAGCAAGAAGATTCGAATCTTATAGAGACTGAAAGTACTCAAATTGACTTTAGTAGTGCATTTATTAACCAAGCAAAAGCAACATTAAACCGCTTTGTTTTTCATGTAAAAGCTTTTTTGGGTGGTTTAACTGCTCAGATTTTAAAATTATTTCTACCAAAATCTAGCTTTGACCCATTTTATGGGATTACTTTTTTGGCGAATTATCTTGGGATTGTAATGCTATTTCCAGGGAAAACGAATCGTTTAGCACTTGGACTTGGGATCATAATTGCAGTTTTAATGGTAGGAATCGGTTTCTGGCCAATTGCACTTTTAGTAGGTGGATTATTTTCCACACTATTTGATATGGCAGATCGAAAGATGGAAAATGGTGCAGCCTGGATTACCATACCACTTGCGTTGATTACACTCTATTTAGCAACAATTGGACATAAAGGAAGTTTCTTCTCAATTCTACCCACTTGGGCGTTAGGTACTTCTGTTGGGCTGACAATTGCTTTTTTTATATTTAAAACTCAATTACGTCCTTTAATGCATCGTCTATTTATGAATGAAGATGAAAGAAGACGTTTTCGAGAGGAGATGACTAAACTTAAAGAACAGGCAAGGGAAGCGCATAATCTCTCTCAGCGTCGAAATCGTTATGCTATTTTTGAAAGACACCTTGAATTACTTCGTCTCATCGAAGCTGAAATGAAAAAAATTCAAAATCCAATCGCAAATCAGATTCAAGTAATTGGTGAACGTTCAATGGCGATTATCAAGTGTATGGACGATGATCCAAGAGACGTTATCGTAGGGGGACAATTTTTGAATCGTTATTTACCGATGATACACCAATCTATCGTCCGTTATAATGTAATATCTGAACTTAATGAAGTTGAGAATAAAAATGAGATATATGAAAAAACATTGCGTTCATTAAATGGCATGAAACAGGCATTTATCCAAATGCATCAGCAATTGATAGATAATGATGTAGAAGATCTAAAAATCGACCTTAATGTCATGGATAAGTTAATCAAAAGCCAAGGTTTTTTTATTGATGATGAATAAGATTTAGCATTAGCATGCCTGTTATATATTTTGATTCATCATTACGATGGTGACCACCATCTAAGTGAGTTTAGTCATATTTTTTTCCAGCCGTTTTATTAATAAGTACTCATAAGTTCATTTATACGTTTTTATTTATTGTAGGTAGGTTCTATTTCACTGACCAAAACATCTAGTATTAAATTCCATTTCTATATATTATGTTAAATTAAATATGTAACTTATAAAAAGTTAGATTAGAGTAGTAAATGATTTTTAAAATGAAATAGATCTTGATTGGAACGGAAAATTAAAAATAGTAGAACTCAATTTATTCCTTTATTTTTGTTTTAATAGGATTTTTTCTTCTTTACTGATTGGTAATCCCTTTGCTAGTTTTTGCAGGATCAATTTTTTAGGATCGTGTCGTTTAGTGAGTTGTTGCAAAATATCTTGAAACTCTTTTAGATGTAACGCTTGATCTAACATTGGATCTTGAACACTTAAGTGCTCAATCCATGGCATCCATTTGGGTTGATCAATCATGACGAGTAATTGCCCAATCGTTTGAAGATTAGGATTATCAGCGATCGTTGTGATTAGAAAGTAAAGTACCTTTGCACCTTTAACCTCACTTTCTAGTAGAAACTCAACATTGCCTATTTGTCGTGCAAGAGAAAAGTCATTCAGCAATAATATTAAAGCACGTTCAATAATGGATTTCCCCCCTTCAGAATCATTGAAATTATTCTGTAACATTGGAACAACACCTTTACGAACATGCTTATTCAGTAGATTTTTATTAATCTCTGTTTTTTCAGCAAGCGATTGGCGCAAAATATCTCGTAAAGAGGTGTCGGGCATCTGATTAATTAAAGCGCCTACCACATCAAAAAACTTTGCTCGTCCTTCTGCTGAATCTAAAGGATACAGTGCCTCATAATAATTAAATAGATATTTAGAGAAAGGGTCTGCATTACTAATTGCTTCTCTAAATTTGAGCTCCCCAAAGGTTCTGACATAAGAATCTGGATCGTGCTGATCCGGCAAAAAGAGAAATTGAATCTCTTTTCCAGAGGTTAAGGCAGGCAATGCATTCTCCATCGCCTTATGTGCGGCATTTTGCCCTGCTTGATCACCATCAAAACAAAATACAATCGCGTGTGAATAACGAAACATCTGTTCAATTTGTTGAGTGGAAGTGGCCGTTCCTAAAGTAGCGACCACATTATGAATGCCGTGTTGGTTGAGCATAACGACATCCATATATCCTTCAACGACGATAATCTCATTAATCTTGCGTGTGTTTTTACGAAGCTCATATAGCCCATATAACTCTTTTCCTTTATGGAACACTTCGGTTTCTGGGGAGTTTAGGTATTTGGGCTCTTCATCTTTAGTAATCACTCGCCCACCAAAACCAATCACCTCCCCTTTTCGATTTCGAATGGGAAACATAATTCGATTTCTAAAACGATCATAAAAGTGAGAGGGATTATTTTGCGAGGGAATAATCAATCCTGCACGCTCTATAATAGACTCATTAAATCCTAATGATTTTAAATGAGATAGCGCACCATCCCAAGCATTCTGAGAAAATCCTATTTTAAAATTTTTAACATTATCGCCCGTTAAATTTCGATTTTTTAAATAGGTGATCGCATCTTGTTGGCTCTTAAGAGAGGATTGATAAAAAAGTGTCGCTGCGGAGAGTACACTTAAAATCTTCTCCCGATCATCTTTAACCACTGCATTTTGTTCTGAATAACGATTTTTCTCATAAGGGATTTCAAGCCCTTCAAAGTTAGCAAGATATTCTATCGTTTCGACAAATTCAAGATGCTCATAGTCCATTAGAAATGTAATGACATTCCCTTTTGCGCCACATCCAAAACAGTGATAAATCTGCTTAGAATGGCTTACCATAAACGAAGGGGATTTCTCTTGATGAAAAGGACAACAGGCTTTAAAACTATTTCCCGCACGCTTTAATGGAACCCGTTGATTAATAATCTCTATGATATCAACGCGACCTACGAGTTCCTCAATAAAGTTTGCGGGAATGGACCCTTTTCTTGCCATGGGAAGTTATCCCAATAGAGATTTTATCAGCTGACTTGCCTTGCTTAAATCCGCTCGACCTTCGAGTTTGGGTTTAATAATCGCCATCACCTTGCCCATATCTTTAATCGACTCGGCACCAGACTCTTTAATAGCAACTTCAATCGTTGCTTTTACATCCTCATCCGAGAGCTGCTCAGGCAAGTAAGGCATAATGACAGAAAGCTCTGACTCTTCTTGCTGAACTAAATCAATACGATTCGCCTTTTGGAATTGATCAATGGACTCTTTACGCTGTTTAACCATTTTGGTTAGAACCGCAATCACATCTTGATCATCAAGTTCGATACGTTTATCCACTTCAATCTGCTTGATTTCTGCACTGATTAAACGAAGTGCGGCGAGCTTCTCTTTATCTTTTTCCCGCATTGCAGTTTTGATATCTTCTAAAATTCTCGTTTTTAAATTCATCCTTTACCTCTCTTATCTGTAAATATAAAAAGCCCTACTAAAGAATAGGGCTTTATTCTGAAATAAACGTTTACATTCCTAATTTTTCGAAAATTTCAGCGGTTGTTATTTTTGTACCGTTAATATTCCATGTTTTATCTGCATAGCTGATATCAACTGTAATCACATTATTTTCATATTTGATTGGAGATGCACCTAATGGAGCTGTTGACATTAAAACTAAAAACATCATCTGTTGAATTCCATTTTTAATCTCATCACGAGCATTTTTAGGATCTAATCCTTTCATTGTCATTATTTTCTCATATTGAGAGACAAGATAATCTTCAGAAACTACAACTTTTAAAGATGCTTTTCCTAAAAGGTCATCTATTGCAACAGCAGGATTTTCTAAATTATCCCCATACTCTTGGATTTTATCGACACCACCTTGAGCAAGTGTTACAAATTTTTGAGTAGGCTGAACAGAGAAATTTAG
>CAZBKP010000076.1:0-7859 GCA_964492525.1 uncultured Cardiobacteriales bacterium | reverse complement strand
CGACTCACACGTGCAACGCCTGTATCAATGACATATTTTATCCCCGGTACCGTGAGCGAGGTTTCTGCCACATTCGTTGCCAAGACGATGCGTAATTTCTGATGTGGAGCAAAAATACGATTCTGCTCCTGATTACTTAACCGTGAAAATAGCGGTAGCACGTCATAAAAGCATCCATAGTCTTTAGACAGAATTTCGGCAGTTTCTCGAATTTCGCGCTCTCCCGGTAAAAAAACAAGAATATCTCCCGGTTGCGCTTTCATGAGTTCATCTATGGCAACACAGATTCCCTCGATCATGCTTAAATCTTCAGCATCTTCTTCCACTTGAACCAATGGGCGATAACGAATTTCTACAGGAAAGGTTCGTCCTGATACTTCAATAATCGGCGCAATTTGGTGATGTCTTTCAAAAAAATGAGCAAACCGTTCAGGATCAATCGTTGCAGAGGTGATAATTACTTTAAGATCAGGGCGTTTAGGTAATAATCGCTTTAAAATCCCCAATAGAAAATCAATATTCAAGGAGCGTTCATGCGCTTCATCGATAATAATAACTTCATATTGGGATAAAAAAGGATCTCTTGATAATTCAGTGAGCAAAATCCCATCTGTCATCAATTTAATCACGGTATTTGGATTCGTTTGATCCGAAAAACGCATTTTAAAACCGACAAATTCTCCAATTTCCGTTTTTAGCTCTTCTGCGATACGAGTGGCAACACTCCTTGCAGCAATTCTACGAGGTTGTGTATGCCCGATGAGTCCGCGTGCTCCCAATCCTAGTTCTAAACAGAATTTAGCGAGTTGCGTTGTTTTCCCTGAACCTGTTTCACCACAGATCACGGTTACTTGGTGATTTTCAATCGCTGATTTAATCTCGTCTCGCGCAGTAACAATGGGGAGCGCTTCATTGTACTCAATCGTCGGGAAGTGTGCCTTCCGAGCGATTACTTTTTCACATGATGCGTCTATCTTTTCTGAAAGGGTTTTGAGCTCACTCTCTTTCTCTGCGCTAGCTGAGCGTTTTATTTTTTGAAGAGATTGATATAAATAGTGGCGCTGTTTTGTTTCTACAGAATCAAGGCGAGAAAAGAGCGAAGCAAGATCGGACATGATGATTAAAGACTACCATTACAAAATGATTATTATATCACTCTCTGTGATTCATTATATTAAGGTACGTACATTGTTACTTTTCTATCTCTTTATTTCATATCCATATGCTCAATATATAAATATCGAAAAAACCTCATAGGAGCATGTAATCTCTTATGAGGTTTAAATTTAACTTAGAACTATAAATATTATTTCAGTTTATCTGCAATCAACTGATTGATCATAGCGGGATCCGCTTTCCCTTGGCTCAACTTCATCACTTGTCCGACAAAGAACCCCAAAAGCTTCGTCTGCCCTGCTTTATACTGTTCGACTTGCTTAGGATTTTTAAGAATGACATCATCAACCCAAGACTCTATCGCGCTTGTGTCTGTGATCTGCTTCAAACCTTTTTCGTTAATAATGGAATCTGCATCTTTTCCTGTTGAGACCATCTCCTCAAACACTGTTTTTGCAATTGAATTTGAGATGGTTTTATCAGAAATTCGTTTCATTAACAGCGCAAGCGCATCTGCAGAGAGAGAGAAATTGCTCATCTCGATATTATTTTGATTCAAGTATGCAGAGATATCTCCTAAAAGCCAATTGGCTGAACTTTTTGGCTCCGCACCTGCTGCGATCATCGCAAGAAGGTAATCACACATTGCGCGCGACTGAATTAATACGCTCGCATCATACTCTGTTAATCCATACTCTGTGACAAATCGTTTTTCGAGTGCATCAGGAAGCTCAGGAAACGCTTCACGCACCTTTTCAATCATTTCCTCTGTCACACGGATCGGTAAAATATTTGGATCAGGGAAGTAACGGTAGTCGTTCGCTTCTTCTTTGGTTCTCATTGAACGCGTTTCATTTTTATCCGGATCATACAATCTCGTCTCCTGAACAACCGCTTGCCCTGATTCTACTAATTTGATCTGACGCTTCACTTCGTAGTTAATCGCATCCTCAATAAAGCGGAAGGAGTTAATATTTTTAATCTCTGCTCGCGTACCAAAAGGTGTGCCTTTTTTATGGATCGAGACGTTCGCATCGCATCTAAAAGAGCCCTCTTGCATATTTCCATCGCATATCCCTAACCACATCACAAGATGATGAAGCTTTTTAAGATAACTAATCGCCTCTTTAGCGGAGTTAATATCTGGCTCTGTTACGATTTCTAAGAGTGGCGTACCTGCACGATTCAGGTCAATGCCTGTCATACCATAAATCTGGTCATGTACTGATTTCCCTGCATCACACTCCATATGTGCACGATTGATGCGAATCTTTTTAGGATTCCCAGCATCATCTTCAATCATCAAATGCCCTTCAGATACGATCGGAAGCGCAAGCTGACTAATCTGATAACCTGTAGGGAGATCAGGATAAAAATAGTTTTTCCGTTCAAATACGGTTTTCGGTGCAATTTTGGCATCAATCGCAAGCCCCAATGTAATGGCTTTATCTAATACGGCACGATTAAATACAGGCAATGTTCCAGGGATCGCCAAGTCAAACAAGCTTGCTTGTGAATTGGGCTCTGATCCAAATTGCGTACTTGAGCCTGAAAACAGTTTTGTTTTTGTCGTTAATTGCGTATGAACTTCAAGTCCGATAACAACTTCCCATGTCATGATATGTCGTCCTTTTCTCTGTGATTAGTCTAATGCTGGCTGTTTTAAATGCCAATCTGTCGCTTTTTGATAATGGTGCGCAAAATTCAATAAGCGCCCTTCATCATAGGCTCGACCAATTAACTGCAAGCCGATAGGAAGATTCTGAGCAAACCCTGCGGGAATACTCATTGCAGGAAGCCCTGCCAAATTTGCCCCCACTGTAAAAATATCACTGAGATACTCTTTAGTATCGCCTTTGCTATCTTGACGATAAGGAAGACCGGGAGCCGTCGGCCCCATAATAACATCAACCTCTTTCAGCGCATTTTGATAATCTTCAGCCACCAAACGACGAATCTGTTGCGCTTTCACAAAGTAAGCATCGTAATAGCCTGCGCTCAATGCATAGGTTCCCATAAAAATTCGTTTTTTAACTTCTTCACCAAAGCCTTCTGCTCGTGTGCGACAATAAAGATCATGCAAATCTTTTGGATCGTCACAGCGGTATCCGTATCGAACACCATCAAAACAGGCAAGATTACTCGATGCTTCTGCAGGTGCAATAATATAATAAGCAGGAACTACATATTTTGTGTTCGGCAAGGTAATATCAACTAAAGTCGCCCCTAACGATTCATAGACTTTTAACGCTTCTTGAATCACTGTTGCGACATTTGAGTCAAGATCTGAGGGCAAAAACTCTTTCGGTACACCGATTTTAATCCCTTTCATGGGCTGCTCTAACGCTTTAGAAAAATCTTCAGGTTTTGCTTCGTATGAAGTTGAATCTTTATCATCATAACCTGACATTGCACTCAATAAATACGCACAATCTTCCGCGGATTTAGCTAATACTCCCGCTTGATCTAATGAGCATGAAAAGGGAATCATTCCATAACGAGAAACACGGCCATACGTCGCTTTAATGCCTGTGATATTACAGAAACTTGCAGGTTGACGCGTTGAACCGCCAGTATCCGATGCGGTTGCCCCTAAGACTAATCCTGCACTTACTGCCGCAGCACTTCCCCCTGAAGATCCCCCTGCAACATAATCAAAATTCCACGGATTATGAACGGTTCCGAAGTAGCTGGTACGATTCGTTGCACCCATCGCGAACTCATCCATGTTCAGTTTGCCTAAAGAAATCGTGCCCGCATTTCTGAGTTTTTCGACAACCGTTGCATCATAAGGCGATATAAAATTCTCAAGCATCTTTGATGCAGCGGTGGTTTTAATTCCTTTTGTACAATACAAATCTTTATGCGCGATCGGAATACCTGTTAAAGCAGATTGAGTGCCTTTTGCGATCATATCATCCGCGTGTTTAGCATCCTGTAGCGCTTCATCATACGTTTTCGTAATAAAGCTATTAATCTTCGGATCAATAGTTTCAACGCGTTGTTTAAAATAATCGAGCACCTCAATGCTGGATGCTTTCTTCTCATCTAATGCAGCTCTTAACTGCGCTATGGAATAGTTTTTCATAATTCTCGTCTTTTATTATTCAATGACTTTAGGAACAAGGTAGAGCCCATCTTCAACGGAGGGCGCAATTGATTGATACTCATCACGATGATTCGTCTCTGTTACGATATCCTCCCGACATTTTTGCCAGCGATCAAACGGATCACTCATCGGCTCAATGCCATTTGTATCAACACTTTGCAATGTATTTAAAATATCCAAAGTTGCCTCAAGCTTCTCTTTAAGTGCAGGAATATCACTCTCTTTGATCTCAATTTGAGAGAGTTCTGCAATCCGTCTAATCGCTGAAATATCTAATTGGCTCATCTATTTCCATCCTATTTTCATCGTTAAGCGTAACATTATACAATTTGATGCGACAAAAAATAGAAATATTTAGATACATCTATTGGTATATAGATCACAAACGTAAATTTCAAAATAAAGTTTGACAACATAGTTGTCAGACTTTATTATAGCCTCTCATTTTTAATAACAAATACTATGTCTAAATTGGGAAATACTAGAATTGAGCTTTTGCATCATTTTTTCAGGAACTTCTTCCTTGCTCAAGCTTATTTAAAGAAAACAGATAAAATTCTTGTTGAACAACAAGGCATTAGTTTTTCATGCTGGCAACTTATTACTGTTATTCGCTTATACTCTCCTCAAAAAGCAACAACATCATTGATGGCTGAAACATTGTCTATTTCTAGACAAGCAATTCAGAAACACATTCAACATCTTATAAAAGATGGACTTGTTGAGATGGTTGAAAATAAAGAAGACAAGCGATCTCCATTTTATATTTTGACACTCAAAGGGAATAATTTATGTGATTACATGGTTAAAAATGTATATGAAAAATTAATGGAACACGCATTTGAACATTTAAGTGATGAAGAGATCATCACTGCCACCAATTTATTAAAATATCTACAAACACTTTAATTTACGAGAGTTCTTACTATGATAAAACAGAAATCTAAAAGATCATTCATTCAAAATACAAAGTTATTTTGTTTACTTTCAAGTGCTCTATTTTTGTATGGATGCCAAAAAGATGATAATCCTCAAGCCTCTGCTCCTCAAGGCATGCCTGAGATTAATGTGACGGTTCAAACGATACAACCGCAAAATATCTTAATGCAAAAAGAGCTTCCAGGCCGAGCAAAAGCGTATAGAATTGCAGAGGTTCGCCCACAAGTAGGGGGTATCATCTTAACTCAGAATTTTAACGAAGGCTCTTTTGTTAAAGAAGGAGAAACGCTCTACCAAATCGATCCTGCACTTTATAATGCAACCTTAGGTCAAGCTAAAGCAGCCTTAGAAAAAGCAAAAGCAAATCAATTTGCAGCACAAGCTAAAGCAGACCGTATTAATGCACTTTCTGACTCTAAAGCAGTCAGTAAACAAGACATCGATGATGCCAATTCTTTACTTCACCAAGCAAATGCCGATGTATTAGCTGCTGAAGCAAATGTGAAAACAGCAGAAATCAATCTTAACTATACTCGAATGCTAGCACCTATTAGCGGGCAAATCGGTAAATCAAACTTTACACAGGGTGCTCTTGTTGCTGCAGGACAATCTCTAGAAATGGCAACAATTCAGCAAATCAATCCCATGCGTGTTGACTTAACCTACTCTGTTAATGAATTTACTGAAATGCAACAGAAAATTAGAAATGGTACGTTAACAAATCATATTGAAGGAAAGTCTGATGCCGATAATTTTTCTGTACGATTAATTATGGATGATGGTTCTGAATATCCACATAAAGGCCGAGTAAAATTCTCTGATCGTACGGTTGATTCAACAACAGGTTCTATCTTGATTCAGGCAGAATTCCCTAATCCAGAACAGATGATTTTACCTGGTATGTTTGTTCGCGCCATTGTTGAACAAGGTGTTCAAAAAGATACCATTACAATCCCTCAAAGAGCAATTTTCAGAGATCCTACAGGAAGAGCGATGGTTGTCGTAATTACTCCCAAAAATACTGCAGAAATTCGTCCTGTAGAAATTGACCAATCCTTTGGTAATGAATGGATCATTTCTAAAGGATTAAACGCAGGAGACCGCATCGTTGTTGCTGGAATTCAACAAGTCAATAGTGCACTACGTGGAAGCAAAGTTGTTAAAGTAAAAGCGACAGAAATTGCAGACCAAAAATCGGCTTCTACTGCTCCTAACACAAACAAATAACATCCGTTTGAATCGTTAATTTCAAGGAATTTTTATGGCTCAGTTTTTTATTAATCGCCCAATATTTGCATGGGTAATTGCTATTCTGACAATGTTTTTAGGAGTTCTAGCACTAAAAACATTGCCCGTCGCACAATATCCAGATATTGCGCCACCTCAAGTTGTTATTCAAGGACAGTATCGCGGTGCAAGTGCTCAAACAATTGAAAACAGTGTTGTTCAGGTTATTGAACAAAACCTATCAGGACTTGATGGTTTCCGCTACATGTCCGCACAGAGTACAAACCAAGGTACATTCAATATTACCCTAACCTTTAATCAAGGGACTGATCCTGATATGGCTCAGGTTCAAGTGCAGAATAAAATTCAATCTGCGCTAAGTACACTTCCAGAAGATGTTCAACGACAAGGTGTAACTGTTAAAAAATCTTCAGGATCATTCTTTATGGTTGTCAGCTTTTATTCAGAAGATGGTCGCTATACTCAAGATGACCTTGGCGACTTTATCAATACAAGCATTAAAGATACAATTAGCCGTATTGATGGATTAGGAGACATTCAATTCTGGGGGTCTGGTTACTCTATGAGAATTTGGCTCGATCCATTCATGCTGAATAAATATAACATGACACCTATTGATGTCATGAATGCAATTAAAGAGCAAAATACTCAGGTTGCATTTGGTCAAGTAGGTAGCCCACCTGTGTCAGATGGCCAAGAAGTTACTTATACAATTACTGCTCAGACACAATTAAGCTCAATTGAAGAGTTTGGCAATATTCAACTTAGAGTAAACGAAGACGGTAGCCAAGTAAGATTAAAAGACGTTTCTCGCATTGAGCTCGGTGCAGAAAGCTCAGGTTTTACTGCGAAATACAACAACATGCCCGCAACGGCATTAGGTCTTAGCTTAGCCTCTGGTGCAAATGCATTAGATACGGCAAATGCAGTCAAAGCTACGCTTGAAAGTTTGCAATCCTTACTTCCTGAAGGTGTTAAATATGCATTCCCTTACGATACAACACCATTTGTTGAGATTTCTATTCAGAACGTTATAAAAACGCTTTTTGAAGCGATTGGCCTTGTATTTATCGTAATGTATTTCTTCTTAAGAAATATTCGTGCAACCATCATTCCAACACTTGCTGTTCCTGTTGTTCTTTTAGGTACTTTTGCAGTTCTTTCTGCATTAGGCATGACACTAAACACCCTAACCCTTTTCGCAATGGTACTTGCAATCGGTCTTCTCGTCGATGATGCGATCGTTGTTGTAGAAAATGTTGAGCGCCTTATGGAAGAGGAGCATCTTTCTCCTTTAGAAGCAACTCGTAAATCAATGAAGCAGATTACAGGTGCACTCGTTGGTATTGCAACAGTATTAAGTGCAGTATTTGTCCCTATGGCGTTTCTAGGGGGAGCATCAGGTGTTATTTATCGCCAATTCTCGATTACGATCATCACTGCGATG
>CAZBKP010000075.1:0-7885 GCA_964492525.1 uncultured Cardiobacteriales bacterium | reverse complement strand
AAGAACAGGAACGATTCATCTTGTCTCAATCTCTGGGTTACATTTAACGCTGATTGCACTTTGGGGATTTATTATCATTCGTACAATCATAGGATTATGTAATATTCATTCTCCTTCTCCAAATAGTATTGCCGCTGTTATTTCAGTATTAATTGCGCTTAGTTATGCGTTAATTGCTGGGATGAGTCTTCCAACACAAAGAGCTTTAATTATGTTTACCATTGCAATGATTGCCCTTTTAATTCGCTATCCCATCCTAAGCTTTTCTAATCTTGCAACGGCTGCCTTAATTACCTTAATCATTTCACCTATGGCAGTTATGAGTATAGGGTTTTGGCTCTCTTTTACAACAGTATTACTTCTCATGATAATGAGCAGATTCAAATTAAGACCTATTCCTCTTATTATTGTAACTCAACTTATGATTAGCATCATCGTCATACCATTCACTGCTAGTTTTTTCAGTGAAATATCATTAATTAGTCCTTTTGCTAATTTTCTAGCAATTCCATGGACAACAGTAATGATTTTGCCACTCTTAATGCTTGGAATAATATTATTTCCAATTTTACCTAGTTTAAGTGAATCTATATTTCAAGTAAGCGACCGTATGATTACAATTTTATTAGATATGCTGATAGTACTGAATAAGACCCCTTATAGTTTCATCCATACACCGCATATCCCAATACTCCTAGCATTCGGATCTACTTTTCTATGTCTCTCTTTTTTATCTATTAAAAATCATATCTTAAAAACATTAACCCTCTCTATTATTGCAATAATCGCTATTATCAACTCAATTCCTCATACTCACTCTAAAGTTAAACTTTATGGACTTCCTGTTGGCGAAGGGCTATCAATTTTAATTACAACACCAGAACGACATTTTTTGTTTGATACGGGAACTTATTTTAAAGGGCATGACTCAGGGAAAAATGTGATTATTCCTGTGCTTAATGCATTAAATATTAATAAACTTGACACTATTTTTATCTCAAAAGAGAACCAACAGCATATGGGAGGTTTATCCTCTGTGCTTGCAAAATACCCTGATACACTTGTTGCTTTACCTGAACAGTTATTATCTTACCGAGAACATAATAAAAACTGCAAAACATATCACATAAAAGATGAACATATCTCTATTTCGCCCATAACAAAAATAGAAACTTGTGCATTTAAACTCATCATAAATTCACATGAAATTTGGTTATTAGGGGATATTTCAATTTCAGAGTGGAACTCTCTCATTAGTACGAGTGATAGTCCCCCTTCTATAATTCTTATGCCTAAACAAGGACGATCAAAAGGATACCAAATACCAAAGAGTTTTGAGAATGTACTTATCATCTTTTCGACCCATCATCCTCATAAGAGCTATCAGTTTCCATATATAAATGCAGCTGATTCATTTTTTGAAGTTACAATAGAAAAAGCACTCTCTATTGAGAGTGCTTCAGATCAAAATCGTTTCTGGTGGATGAGATAAAAGATTAATTTAACTCAAACCAATCTTTCACATTATATAACTCTAATAGCTTAATTAATTGAGAAGGTGCATTTTTAAGTGAGATGGCACTATAGTCATGTTTAATGCTAATAAGCAGTGCAACAAATGCACTATCGCACTGTTCAACACCTTCCAAGTTAAGAATTGTAGGAGTCATTTTTTTAAAACTTGTTTGGAGGAATTTTTCATGTTCAGAAACTGTATCTTTAGTAAAGACACCTGATAGATCATAATATCCTTCCACTTTTTCTATCATCTCTATTTATTCTTTTTAGCAATTTCGCTAATCATTCCATCGATACCTTTAGAATTTACAAGCTCTCTTACTTCACCGCGGTAACTTGTAACAATACTGACACCCTCAATAGAGACATCATATATAAGCCATTTATTGCCTGATTTAATCATAGAATAGTTGATCAACACAGGTTTATGGTTTGAGGACGTAATTTCTGAACGAACAGTTACTTCTTCTTTCTTCATTGCATCTGGTGGAAGTGGATATACTTTGATTTTATCATCCGTATAGTCAAGAAGTGCAGAACCATACGCATTAATCAATAATCGTTTAAACTCAACCGTAAAACGTTTTTTCTGATCCGCTGTTGCTTGTCTCCATGCTCGCCCCATTACCCACTGAGACATCGTATTGAAGTCAAAATAAGGTACTGCCATCTTCTCAATAAATCCATATAACTTTGATGGATCTTGATTAAGAACAGACTTTTGTTTCTTTAATGAATCAATTAAATCAGATGATGCTTTTTCAATTGTTTGCTCAGGTGTCAATGCAGATGCTTGGGTTGCACCTATCATTAAAAATAATACAGAAAGGAAAAACCATTTTTTAATCGATAATAAACGCATATTTAATCTCAATTGTTAAAAAACACATTATATGCGTTCATTTCTAAATAATCAAAGGTTCTGGATTAAGCTGGATATCATAATTTGCAAGCACATCTGAAGCGACCATATGACTATATTCTAAAAGTGATTTTCCTGTTGCGCCACCAAGATTAACAAGAATTAAGGCCTGTTTTTCGTACATTCCAACATTATCAATATATCTACCTTTCCACCCTAAAGAATCAATTAATTGCCCTGCAGAGAGTTTGCACAATGTTTCTGATATAGGATAAGTAACTAAATTTGGAAATGATTTTTTTAATTGATTCGCTTGATTTAATGAAACTATTGGATTTTGAAAAAAACTTCCTGCACTGCCTATTTCACCAACCTTAGGGAGTTTAGATTCACGAATTTGAATAACCGTTTGAAAGATTTTCTCAGGAGTTAATGTTTTGAGATCGAATGACGGCTCATTTTTTAACCATTCAATAATAGCAGGATATAAATTTTCTTTTACTTTAGGTCTCTTAGAGAGGATAAATGTTACTGAGGTAATAATCCATTCAGGATGTGCTTTAAAAATACTGTTACGGTAAGAAAATGAACACTCTTCTTTTTTAAGCTCAAATAAGCGATCAGACAGAGAATCATAAACTGAAACAGATTGAATAAACTGAGCAACTTCGGCTCCATAAGCACCAATATTTTGCACGGGTGAAGCACCTACTGTTCCTGGAATGAGTGCGAGATATTCAAGTCCATACCAATGATTACTTAATGTGTAAGCAATAAAATCGTGCCAAACTTCGCCTGCAGAAGCTTTTATAGTTACTGAATCTTCATTCTCTTCAATCAACATTATCCCTTTGAGCTGATTGTGAATAATTGTTCCCTGATAATTTTGTGTAAATAAAATATTACTTCCCCCTCCCAAAATAGTATGGGGCTTAGGAAACATATTTATTTTATTTAACTGAGGCTCCTCTGATAGAGCAAAATAATAGGCAGTTGTAACATCTACACCAAATGTGTTGAATGCTTTCAAAGAGACATTCGTCTGTAACATTTACTTTGAACCTTTTTTCAATCTCTCTAATGCTTCTTTTGCACCCTCTACTCCTTGTGCAGCTGCTTTTTCATACCAAGTTTTTGCATCATTGAGATTTTTAACGGCATCATGCTCTTCATAAATTCTTGCTAAATTATATTGAGCAATTCCATAGCCCTTTTCCGCTGCTTGCTTATTCCAGAAAATTGCATTTAATAAGTTTTGTTCTGTATATATTCCACGTTCATACATTCTAGCAAGTGCAACTTGAGCAGCAGGATTGGCGAGTTCTGCCGCCTTATTATAAAGCTCAAAGGCCTTTTTGTTGTCTTTTTCAACACCAAGTGCCTGCTCATATAAATTACCTAACAATACCATTCCTCTAGTATCATCCTGTCCTACGGCTTTATTGTACCAAAACCGAGCAGTATCGAAGTCTTGTCTTACACCGATTCCTTCTTGATACATCCAACCTAGACTTGTTTGAGCAGAAGCAATATCTTCATTTGCCGCACGCTGATATAGAAACAGCGCTTTTTCAGGATCAAATTTCACACCTAAAGCTTGCAAATACATATCTGCGAGTTCTTCATATGCAAATTTATAATTTTTATCCGCGGCTCTTTGGTAGTAATCAACAGCTTTTTCATTATCAACTTTGACGCCCAATCCATGACGATAAAAATAACCAAGACTATAATCTGCATCTGAACTTCCAGCCTCTGAGGCCTTTGTAAACCATTTAATCGCATTACTATAATCATTTGGAGTCTCTTCCGCTTTTTCATAGTAATAATTTGCTAGGTGGAGTTGGGCATCAACAAATCCAGAATTTGCAGAAATTTCAAAATACTCCAAAGCTTTTTCTATATCTTGGGATACAATACCGCCTACTTGATAAAGCTGTCCTAAATCATAATTAGCCCTAGCATTTCCCTTTTCTGAAAGGGCAACAATGAGCTCTAATCCCTTATTTCTTTCAGATTCATTTTTTTGAGAAATAATCAAAGATTCTGCTTCATCAAGAATGTCATCGTCACTTTGATCTTTATATTGATCCAAAACTGAGCTAACTTCTGATGTTTTTTGCTCTTCAGCCTTTTTTACTAAGTTATCAGCATCTTCGGTCAATTGTATTTCTGCCTCTTCTATTTTAATATTATCGCTTACACTCTCTTTGACCTGATCATCAATAGAAACTACTGGTTTTTTGAATCCAGCAATCACAAGAGGGTCATCAATATCATAATGACTTGTCGAATAAGTAAAATAAATAAACCCTGATACAACTAACAAAAATACAATAAGAAATATGCTTTTCTCATGTTTTAACATTTAATAATCCTTTTAATGCCTATTATAAAAAATGGCTCAAAGTATGAGCCATTTAAAAATCCTACTTACTCATTCATATACTGACTTTGATAACGTTCGATCTTACTATTATCAAGAATACTTTTTATGAGCAAACTGATTTGAAGCTCTGCTTCTTGCTTTTTCAGAGTCTCTTTGATTTGTTTAATTTCCGCCTCATTATAATCTGAAAGCTTTCCTTCCTTAATATCTCTTAGAATCGTAATAGAAATTGCATCATCTAAGACTGTTTCTACTGGTTTATTCAGAGCGGATAAAGGAATATTAAAGCCTGCAATAATTGCATTCACTTTAAATTCATCTATATTGGATAACGTTGGAATCGTCTGAATTGCAATCTCGTTTATATCAAATAACTCAAAATGATGCTCTTCGGCTTTTTTCTTTAACACATCAATATCTGTAATATCTTTGACTTCTTCTAAAAATTGGGTAGATGCATCTTTAGCAAGAGACTGGAGCTGTTCATTTATTAATTTTTCTTCTATTTGTGGCTTAGCTTCTTCGAGCGTTAAGATACGTTTCGGCTCATGTGTATTAAGACGAATAATCAAAGCCTCATTATCTTTACTCAAAAATGGAAGTGAATTCTTTCCTTGTTCAAAAACTTCAGGAGACATTAAATGATTATAGATCTCCTCGTCACTTAACAATCCTTGTTTATCAGAAAGTGTCAACCAATCAGTAACCGTGACAGGTAAATTAAGCCCTTCTGAAATTGGGGCAAGGCTATCCACATATTGCTCAGATAACTCCTGTAATTTTGCTTCTAAAACTGAGTACTCTTTCTCTGTTACTCCATCTTTTCCTGATTCATTTTGATTACTATCTGCATTAATCAAGTGAATTAAATGAACAGCATTTGCAGTAGCGAAAGGTGCTGCATAAGTCTGATCTTTAGCCATATTAAAAAGTACATCATTAAAAGTAGAGTCACCCACACCATTTTTTGTTACACCTGTTGAATAATACTCCCCATTTAAATCTTTAATTTTTTCTTTAGCATCTTCAAATGATAAAGAACCGGATTCAAGATCTTTATAGATACTTTGTAGTGCATCAATTCCAGCTGCTTTCTCAGCATCCGTTGAAAATGAAATCAACAATTGATCAGACTCACGATACTCTTCTTTAACACTTGGAAGCTTTATATATTCAATCTTCACTTTTTCATTCGAAAGATAATTATTCTTATTCTCCTCATATGCCTTAGTAATCATCTCTTCCGTTACATTCACTTTATCTTTAAAAAGATTAAAGGGGATTTTTATTAGTTGCATTGATCGCTGTTCACGATTAATTTTAGCAAAATCCTCTAACATCGCATCTGTCACAAATGTACTCTTAGCAATTGCATTGAAAAGAAGTTGTAAATTCAAATTTGTACGAATATTTTCTTCGAATTGCATCGGAGTCACTCGTTGTTGCTTTAGTAAATCGTTATAAATCTCTGGTGAAAATTTGCCATTCTCATCATGAAAAGCTTCTTCATTTACTATTACATCACGGATCGCAAAGTTAGAAGCCTGAATCCCCCATTTTTCTAATTGTTGTTGCAAAGCGACCTTCTCAATAAGAGAATTCAATGACATCTCTTTAAGTGCTTTAATAGCATCCCCTTCCGGTAGTTGCCCACCCAAACGAGCAATCATATTTCGGTATGTCGCGTCTACATCCATTTGGTTGATTTTTTGTCCATTCACTTTTGCGACATCACCAATGCTTGAACTCCTAAAAAAGCTAGAGCCACCAAAACTTAAAAATGAAATTAAAATTCCTAAAAAAAGAAATTTAGCTAATTTACCTGTCGCATGCTCGCGAATATACTGCATCATAATTATTTAATTCCTTAATTTTATGAGGTATTCAATTTTCCGAATGTGGAATTTTATCAAAACCCATTCGTTAAATGAACTATTATTCTTTAAATCGGCTTAGTAACCTATCGGGAACAGCACCGACTACATTTTCAAACCATTCTCTATCTAAGTCCGCAAGTTTCTTTTCTAGAAACTGAGATTGAAACTCCTTATGATTCCCTTTTTCAAGAATACTTAATTGAAGTTTCATCTTTTCCTGACGATCTTCTTCTTGTACAGGCCTGCTAAGAAGGATCTCTCTTAGTAGGACGATTTGACGAGCTTTAACCAGGCTATCTTTAGCTAGATTAACTAAATAATGAACTGCATCATCATGACCTTCCTTAACTTTCTTAAGACAGTTTAACCGTTGCTCTAACGGTTGAGCCAACTCATCAAATGATGGAATCTCAGATACCTCCCCTCCATCAATAACAACTTGTTCTAATTGCCCAAGCACTATACTATGTGATAAAAGCTGATTACGTCGCTCTTCTTTTCTAAGAATTTCACGTTTTCTCAACGTATTCCTCGTATGAGAAAAGATTTGTTTAAATTCTTTTTCAATTTCAGAAAATTTTTCATTTGGAACAGCGCCAATATCATCCCATTCACGTTGATATTTGAGTAAAACATCTTCAAGCATTGCCATCGTCGTTTCTTCTGGAATCGAATCAACATAGTGCTGAAGCCTTGCTAATATCTGTTCTTTTAAGGATAAGTTTTCGGTTTTTTCTTGAGTCAATGTTGCAAAGTGCTCTTGCCTCAATCCAAAAATTTTGTCACAAACTGCACGCATCTGTTTCCATAAGCGATTCTCTTCTTTATATGAGGAGCGTACTGTTGGTGAAAATTCATAATTGGCTTTTTTAGCAAAAGTGATCGCTTCTGATAAATCACTTTCTAGATTAAATGACTCTAATCTTTTAATTAAAGAAACTCTACGCTCATGTTCTCTTTTACGTTCATCTGAAATTGCATTATCAACAGGCTTAAGCATTTGATTCATTTTATTCTCTAAATGGCGTTTATCACGTTTTAAGAAAAGTGGTTGACCATATTCTAAACGTTCACCATTTGAGTATTGTGATAAATAGCGATTCCACTCTTTTAAAAAACGTGCACGCATCTCTTGAATCTGTTTCCAATCAGGTGATTCCCAGTTAATAGTTTGAACATATTCTTTTAGTTGAGATAATAAAGACTCTGCTTCATTGATGTATATTTGCCTTAAATCAT
>CAZBKP010000074.1:0-7919 GCA_964492525.1 uncultured Cardiobacteriales bacterium | reverse complement strand
CTATGGTTTGTTGGTTTGCTGGGCTTTTTTATTTGCCACGGATTTTTGTTTATCACGCTATGAACAAGGATCTATCAACGAATGAAACATTCAAAGTCATGGAGCGAAAACTTGCGATCATGATGGATATTGGTGCAACAATTACAATTGTTTTTGGCATCATTCTCATCGTCGAAAATCCTTATCTGATGAAATATGCCTGGATTCATTTTAAGTTTCTACTTGTGGCGCTCTTGATAATCTATCACGTTTTTTGTCGTATTTATGTACGAAAATTCAGAAATAATTCTAATACTCACACCCATAGATTCTATCGTTTTTTTAATGAAATCCCTACTGTTTTACTGATTTCAATTGTGCTACTTGCAGTTTTAAAACAGCCTTCACAATTTTAAAATTTGTGGTTTAGGCAAAGCTTTCAGATGAGCTTTGCCTAATATTAATCGTAAACAAGAAAACTACTCAATAAAGTCTTTAAGTAATGCTAAAACCCCTAAAGTACAGATTAATACTTTACCGTTGGACATCGTCAAATAGACTTTTTTATCTTTAACATTGATTAATGTAATATGTTCAACCGCAACAAATGAGTACTGGCTTCTATGTGCAGCACCAATTACGATCTCTCTTCCCGTTTCACGGTCAACAGTTCCTAAAATATTTACGGTTACAAATTTCATTTAACTTATTCCCAATATTATTCTTATATTCTCAAAAGTTAATTTTTCACTATGTGAAAAATGTTAAAATTATACTCTCATTTTATAAGATTAGGCTATATTTAATTAAAAATATCTACTAGTCATTCATTTATTTATAAAGACTCAATCTTACAATGCTTGAAAAACACACAATAAATCCCATTTCATCACCACTATCTCAGTCAGTTTTAATCGAAGCTTCCGCAGGTACAGGAAAAACATATACGATCTCCACACTTGTCCTGCGTTTTCTACTTGGCATTCATACAAATGGAGTTTTTTATGCTTTGGATCAATTACTTATAGTTACTTTTACTAAGGCTGCGACGGAGGAACTCAAACAAAGAATTTATGATCGTATTATCGCGATGCGATCCGCCTTAGAAAGGGGAACAAATGATACAAACTTGATTGCATTAATAGAGGCTTTGACCCTTTCCAAACGAGAGGCACTGAATAAGTTAATTCAAGCAGAACGCACGATCAATGAAGCGAGTATCTTTACAATACATGCATTTTGCCAGCATCTCCTTTTTCAAAACCCTATAGAAAGTCATCTCTCTTTTCGTCCACAAATTGAGGAGTCTTTAGAGGGGATTCGGCTGAAGGCGGTTCAGCAATTTTGGCGGCAGGAGTGTTATTATTTTTCTCCCGCGCTTGCAGAGATCGCACTTAATGTTTATCAATCTCCTGAAGCTTTAAGTGGAATGTTAAGACCCTATCTTGATGACTCATATTCAACGCCTTATAAATTTTATACGCGAGATTCTTTAGAAGCCATGTGTAACGATCTATCTAAAAAAGCGATAGAGATTAAATCACTTTGGCAACAGCATAGAGTGGTGATTCTAAGAGATCAACTCAATGAAGAAAACCGCGAAAAAATTTATAGTAAGCACTCAAAGAAAATAGAGTCCGCACTTTTTGAAATCGAGTCGTGGTGCATGACTCCCTCAACCGTGATTCCAGAATCCATAAGTGCATTCTCACAAATAGAGATAAATAGCCAAATCAAAGCCTCTATGCTAAAAAAAGAAGCATTTTCAATCGAGCATCCATTCTTTGAGTGGATAGATCTATTTTTAACAGAGGCACCCAGTAAAACTTTGCAAGAAGCGCTTCTTTACTTTGCCAAGGGAAAGATTGATCCGATCCTCTCGAAGCTAAAGAAGGAAGATTCTATCTTAGGGTACAACGACTTTATTTCCTATGCGTATGAGCGGGTTCATGATTCATCCAGTCCTTTAATTCATCATTTTAGGATGCAATATAAGGTTGCACTGATTGATGAGTTCCAAGATACAGATGACCGCCAATTTTCGATTTTTAAAAAATTGTTTTTAGAGAGTGATTCCCATACTTTATTGATGATTGGTGATCCTAAACAGTCCATTTATAAATTTAGAGGGGCCGATATTAATACCTACCTCAGTGCTAAAAAAGAGGCGAATTATCTCTATACATTGGATACGAATTATCGCTCCTCTTATGAGGTTGTATCAGGGATTAATCATTTTTTTAGTATTAATGACACTCCTTTTTATCATCAAGACATCCCTTTTTTACCTGTAAAAACACCTGATCACGCAAAAACTCAATTCATAGAGATTGATCATAAAGTTTCCTCAGGGGTGCAGCTTATGCATCTTGCGGAAAAAACATCCAATGGACGTTATTTACCTTGTGTTGCACAATTTATTGCTGAAAAAATATTGAATTTAATCGAAAAAGGAACGATTCACGATCAAGGGATTTCTCGCTCAATTACGACCAATGACATCACGATTTTAGTAAGAAAGGCTACCGATGCAAAAGTGATTCAGGAGGCACTGTCCGCCCACAAGATTCCTTCCGCATATCTTGCAGAAAAGGAAAATATTTTTACCACGCAAGTCGCAAAGGCTTTACTTAAATTTTTGAAAAGTCTTCTTTCTCCACAGGATCATGGATTAATGAGGCAAGTCTTTGCAGGGGTACTGTATCAGCTCTCATTAGAGGAGCTCAATACGCTTCTAACCGATCCAGATCAGTATGAATTGCGACTCTTAGAACGCAATCATCTTGTCAAGCTATGGGAAAGAAGAGGCGTGTTGCCGATGCTCCATTATTTCTGGCATCAAGATAATCGATTTAGAACATTGAAAATGGGGGAAAATGGAGAGCGTATTGTGACGGATCTTCAGCATCTTGCGGAGGTTTTACATCATGAAAGCGTGAATCATCCCACTCAAGAAGGGCTGGTTCAATGGTTCGAAAAGCAGTATCAAAATGCACTCAATGATGAAGGAATGGGAAAGGAAACGACACTGAGATTAGAAAGTGAAATGAACGTTGTAAAACTAATGACGATTCACGCCTCGAAAGGATTGGAGTTTCCGATTGTGTTTGTTCCCTCGATTTTGATCGATCGAACGCCCGAATTAAACATGGCAAATGTGAAGAATGATACTCAGGGTGAAATGCAATTTGTGATTAACCCTCCTGAAACGTTTATAGAGAATGATGCGTTAGAAGAGAAATCGGAAAATAGTCGGCTGTATTATGTTGCAATGACACGTGCAAAATATCAGTGTTATCTAGGCGTAATACAAGAGATAACGCACGCAAAAGGAGTTCCCTCACTCAATTATTTACTCAATCAGAAAATGGATAAAGAGGCGCTCTCAAGTCTGCCTTTCATTGAATATAATGATATTAGCCTAACTAATCATGAGGGTTCTCTTACGCATAAAACCTCTGAGGACGCACAATTTTTTGTGGCAGTCGCAAATCCTCGTCATAGGATTCCATGGCGATTAACGAGCTTTAGCCACTTGTCTCGAATGACACACTCTATTGAAAAATTTGAGCCCATTATTTCTGATGAGAATAATGTTGCTGCCGAATTGAAAAAGGGCGATGAAGTTATCGTGCCATCGCAATTTACCTTTCCCAAAGGGGCTGCGGTGGGAACCTTTATTCATGCGCTCTTTGAGGAGCTCTCACCCAATGCACTTAGAGATCCCGTACAAATAAAAGAGAAACTGAATCACGCTTATTTAAGCGAGAACGTGATGGAAGCGATCGATCAATGGAGTGAAGTCTTGGCCGATTGGATGGCAAAACTTCTTGAAACGGCGCTCTCTCCACAATTTACCTTTGAAGATGCACTTTCCAACCACTTACAGCATGAATTAGAGTTTGTATTTCCGATTCATGAGGCGATCTCTTGCGATACATTAAATTCCATTTTGTCTCAATATAGAGCCGAGCCTTCGCACTTGCAATTTGACGATTTACAAGGAATGTTGAAAGGGTTTATAGATCTCACGTTCGAATGGGAGGGGAAGTTTTATATCATCGACTATAAAACGAATTATTTAGGCGATCAATTTGAGGACTATCATCAAGATCAACTGAAGATCGCTATGGAATCCTCATATTATGATCTTCAATACTTGATTTATACGGTGGCGCTCTCACGATTCTTAAAATTTAGGCGTCCTTCATTTAATTATGAGCGGGATTTTGGCGGTGTCTACTATCTCTTTATCCGTGGAATGCAGCCATCTAACACCACAGGAATTTACTATAACAAGCCTTCTGCCCAGCTTATCGATACGCTTGATCAGTTCTTTAGAGGAGGGCATTAAGATGAAAGAGAGTATAAAGTCACTGATTGATAAAGGCTATTTTTCCAACATTGACCTCTATTTCGCAGAGGCGGTCTCAAACAATGATCCCAAATATTTTCTTCTTTTGGCGCTCACCAGTCGTGCCTATCATTTAGGCCATACTATGATTCCGTTATCGACGTATCTCTATCAGCCGGAAGAGTGGTTTAAAGAACACGCAATCTCATACAAAGAGACAGCACATCAGCCGCTTTTAAACATTGCAGGAATCCGTACAAAAGAGGATTGGTTGCCTCTATTAACGACGCTTAAAGATCAGCATTCAACTTCAAAAATGCCTTTGGTCATTACAGAAGATGCCGTGTATTTAAATAAAAATGATCACTATGAGGCGAGCATCGTTGAGTTTTTTAAAACGAGAAATAATACGGTTGAAATCTCAACTATCACGACTATTTCTGATCATTTAAATCGGCTATTTCCTAATCCTCATGGTAATGCTATTGATCGGCAGAAACTTGCCGCAGCCAATGCGTTATTGCAAAAGATTTCCGTTATCACAGGCGGGCCTGGAACTGGAAAAACAACAACAGTGACAAAGCTTCTATTATTGCTATTGTTGATCTCAGATGACCCTACGCACATTACACTAGCGGCACCGACAGGAAAGGCGGCTGCGCGATTGAGCGAATCAATTATCCAGCAAAAAGAGAAGCTAATAGCGCACTTTCCGATGTATGCGCAAGCCATTAACAAGATTCCCAAAGAGAGCACAACACTGCATCGGCTCCTTAAAATTCATCCGCAAACAGGCACTTCGCCATTTAATGAGGAGAATCCAATTTTAACGGATGTGCTGATTATCGATGAAGCCTCGATGATTGATCTTAAGCTCTTTTATACGCTCGCTCAAGCCATCGCACACTCTACAAAAGTAGTGATCCTTGGAGATAAGGATCAATTATCATCTGTGGAAGCGGGGGCAATTATGGCAGAAATTTGCCAATATGAAGGCTATGATGACGCTCATCTCAATGCGCTTTCAGTACTGATGAATCAGCCTTTAGAGGATACTTTTAAGGGTAAAATACCCAATAATTTTGTTACATTTTTAAAAGAGAGTCACCGTTTTCATGAACATTCAGGAATTGGACAACTGGCAAACGTCGTGAATCACCAAAAGAGTGACGCTCTTTCCGAGATTTGGGAAACACATAAAGAGGAGTTGCAATTCCATCCACTTCCGAATTCTCAATGGTTTAAAGATATTGAGAGTGCGCTTTCATCGTATGTTACGAAGACTCAAGAGAGTAATCCTGAACCTAAACAGCTCTTTGGTACTTTAAATAAGGTTCGAATCCTGTGTGCCATGAATGTTGGTGAATATGGCTCGGTTGCCATCAATCAGATGATTTGTGAGCGACTTTTTGGACAAAAAGAAGAGACGCAATTCTTTCATGGGCAAGTGATTATGATTCAGCAAAACAGCCATGAACATCAGTTGTATAATGGTGATATCGGGATTATTCTCAAGAATGGAGAGCGTTTAAAAGCCTATTTCGAGTCTGAAAAAGGAGAGATTCGTTCTCTCGCCATCCAGCTTCTTCCTCATTTTACAACTGCCTTTGCGATGTCTATCCATAAATCTCAAGGAAGTGAGTTTGACCATGTTTTACTGTTCCTTTCGGATTATTCTACGGCTATTTTATCCAAAGAGCTTGTTTACACAGGAGTAACAAGGGCAAAGAAGTGGCTAGAAATATATGCCTCGGAGAGCGTTCTTAAAAAAGCGATCCACTCACCCACGAAACGTTTTAGTGGGATTTCCCAAAGACTGTATCACTAGGTCAATAAACGCCTCAGGAAGTGTGAGTATCTGAGGAACGACCCAAATATCTTCACCCGTTAAAAAATCGCATTTCACGGCATCTTTTTCTGTCATGAGAATCGGCTTTGGAATTGCATCAAAGTCACTTTGGGTAAAATTATGATGATCCTCAAATGGAAAGGGGCTAATGATTAAATTGGGATAATGCTTTTTAAGATCTTCAAAAAAATTCTCAGGGTGAGCAATTCCCGCAACGGCACTAACTGTTGTAAAGTGATCCAAGGAGTGTTGATGCAAAGAATCATGCAATGCGTATGCCTTTCCAAGAGTGGTTGTGATGGGGAATTGAGGGGGATTGATGGCTCCTTTTATGGTTGAGCAACCATTTAATACAATCGCATCCACGGTATTTAAACGATCAGCTTTTTCTCGTAATGGACCCGCGGGCATGAGATAACCATTGTCTAATTTTTGTTTTCCTATAACAGCGATTTCAAAATTTCGGGCCAATTGGTAATGCTGTAAACCATCATCGCTTAAAATAAGATCGAGTTCAGGGTGGCGTTTTATAAGTGCGTCACCTGCTAAATAACGGTCAGTTGCGACCGCGAGCGGGACTTGAGTTTTTTGATAAATAAGAAAAGGTTCATCTCCCAATTCCTTTGGAGATGAATCAGACGTTGCAATCACAAGGCCTTGGGTCGCCCTTCCGTATCCTCTAGAAATCACACCTACGTTAAGCTGTCGATCTTGTAACGCACGAATAAGCGCAAGGGTGACTGGTGTTTTTCCTGTTCCCCCGACACGAATGTTTCCTACAATCAATACAGGCTTTGTAAGTGTTTGTGCATTTTTAGATTTTTTCTTACTAACATGATGACTGATCGCGCCAAAAAGAGCACTCAGTGGCAGTAGTAAAAAGGCAACGAAAGATCGTTTACTCCAGAATTTCGGTGTTTTCATTCGTAGCGCTTTCGCTTGGTTTTCCTTTCTTTAATTTACGTACAGCACGCAGGATATGGAGCCTTTCGGTATAACTTAACAGGCAACGAGATAAGTTGTTATCCATTAAATACGGGATCGTTTTTTCATCTTTGATTTGCACCATACCGAGCGCATACTCTTTTTTACTGCCTTCAATTGGAATCACTAAAGGTCCTGTTGTCCCTGAAAAAATCGCCCTTATCACTTTGTTCGATCCCACTGGCCAATGGTAAATTGCCTGAGTCATTTCGCTATCACGAATGCTTCTGCGCGTCATGATGCTATCGATGGGGATGAGCTCTGGAACAAAGGTTTTATCTCGTAACGAGTATAAATATTTAAAGCGTTTATGATCCACGACAAAAATCGCACCCATAAAACAAATCGCAATGAAAGCGAGCGCATAAAATTTGATGGCAATAGAGGTCCCACTATATAAAAAGATACAAACAACACTCACTAAAAGAAATGCAATAAAAAATAGGAAATAAATGTGTAACGAGATGCCTAAGCTAATTTTAAATTTGCGATCGGGAAAACTCTCTTTGATGATTTGAGTTGCTTCTTCTAAAGAATATAGCGCCATAGAAAACCTTAATTTGTGAATAACCTATTTATTGTAAAGGGAATCCTACAAGGATCAAGTAAAATTAAAAATATAAATGAAATCTATAGATAATGTCACAATTTATCTCTTTATCGTTTAAATAAGCTGTTAGTTAGCTTATAAAAATAGATCACTCTTATTAAATTACAAAAAAACAATTCTGAATTGAATAATCCCGTATAATA
>CAZBKP010000073.1:0-7935 GCA_964492525.1 uncultured Cardiobacteriales bacterium | reverse complement strand
ACGGATATTAATAACCATAAAACAGATACCTATTATTTCAGTCCAGGAGAGCATGCAGTAAAGCTTGGGAATATTTCTATTGAGAAACGTGATCCTAAAAGAATTCATGATTTTATAAGCACACAAGACTTATTTAATCTAGGTGCTCTAGAATTCTTTGACGTTACTGATGCAGATAAAGAAACGCCACTTACATCAATGCCAACTTATCTTATGCCAAATTACAAAGCAACAAAGAAAAAAGTGACATGGATAACGGAAGATGGTACTCAACGCGAAATAGATGTTTGGGATGTATATAACCCTGCTAATGTTAACGAGATACTTAGTTTTGATGATGGGTATGTTGTCGTAGAACAGCCTGATATGCCTTATTATGATTTTACTTTTGCAGTCATCGAAGACGGCACAATGAAGTTTGATGAGCAAGGTACAACCAAAGAACTAGAATTTGATCAAATTAAAAATAGCTCTCTTTTTATCGCAGACTCTACTAGGTCAGGAGAATCAGCTAAAATTGAGATTGGAAAAGTAAACGAAATAGACTTGAAGGTCGACTTTGGATTAGGTTTAGCTTTGAAAACAGATCCAAAATTTTCCAAAAAAGAGGGGGTATTTAAGCCTTCTCATAAATTTGCAGGCACGATATATAACAATAATTTGATATTCACAGCGGATGACGGAACTGTATATAACGGCTACTTTACGATCACTGATCAAGCCTCGTTAAATGCCTATAATGAGGCAATTATTGCTGCTATCAAGAAAAATCTTATTTTAGAAAGTCAATATCTAAGTAATTTTGATATGGCATTTGTAGAAACAACAGATGATGATGCTGAATATACGTATACTTATGATTATAAGCCCGAAGAAATGTCGGGTGACAAATTTCATTTCCCTGATGAAATCATCGAAGAATCTCAGTTTAATTCAATATTTCAAGCAAAAGGATCAGATGCATCAATAGAAATTGGCTCTAATGCCAATCTACAAGCAATTGGCGGGAATATTGTTTATGCCTTAAATAATTCAAAGGTAACCGATAATTCAGATACTGTGCTTCTTTACAATATGGGGAACGCTTTAGTTGATGATGCACAATATACTAATAATGGCAGAATTGTTTTTGGTTATGACTCTAAAGATGGTTCATGGGATGCTAATAAGAAAATTGAAAAATCAAGAATAGATGTTGTTAAAGGTAAAGACGGAGAGTACGTTAACAACGGAGAAATATTTGTTGGCTCAGGAAATACAGCGTTATCTATCTCAAAAGAAGGTAGTTTTGTCAATGAAGGCACAGTGTATATTGCCTCTACTGATGGAAAAATGAATGATTTTGCCAATGGGTTTTCGATTGTCGGAGATGGGAATTGGGCAAATAATGGTGATATTTATGTTGGAAAGGGTAAAGATGATAGTGGTGCACTAGTTAATAGAGAAACACTGTCAACCAATGATGTCACAGGTGACTTCGAAGTCAAAAAAATGAACAATGTTGTAGGCATTATTGTAGATAAAAAAAATAACAATATAAATGTTCAAAATGATGGACGTATATATTTAGGGGATGAGCTTACACATGCAACCTCTAATGAGAAAGTTACGAAGGATGCAGCAGGTTTCAATGTTGAGTATACATATGGAAAAGATGACCCACGTGTTACAGATATCTCTGTCGTTAACAATGGGGAAATCTTTGTCGGTGGGCAACATTCGGTAGGGATGCGTTTTTATGGAAAATTAGGTGAAGAAAACGGTGCTAAATTTATAGGAAATGGTGTAGGGGGAACAATAACCGTTTTTGGTCAGAATGGTGTCGGTCTCGCATCTATTGGTGAAGCAATTGCATATAATAAAGGAACAATTATTGTTGGTGAAAGCTCATCAACTGCGGGATCTCTTACTACAAAGTATAGAAATTATGGTGCACGTGCTGAAAATGCTACGATTATTTTTGATGCTGGAAGTGAAATTAAACTTCAAGGGGATTATGCTGTAGGAGTACATGCGCGATCAGGCGGAGTAATCATATTAGGTGATCAAGTTCGTGTAGAGTCTGACAGTAAGAGCAAAAACTTAGTTTATTATTGGATATCAGGGCATAATATCGAAGGAGGTGAAACTACCTCAAGTCGCGTCGATTTTGGCGGTGGAAGTGTAGATATTACACTTAATAATGAAAACTCTGTGCTTTTTAGAGTTGATCAAGGAGCATCCTTTGATTCAACAGGTGCTACAGTGGGTGATTATAAATTTACGATTTCAGGTAAAAACTCAACGGGATTGTATTTAGCAGATAATGGTACAACCGCATTAACTGGAAGCCAAATTACTTTAAATGTAGATGGAGAAAACGCTACTGGTATTTATGTTACGACGGGTACAGGTGCGGATGGGAATATTGTAATCGGAGAAAATACTAAGATTACGGTTACTGGTAAAGAAGCAACAGCGATGGTAATTGATGGAAAAAATTATGACGTAGATGGTAAAGATTTAGGGACTTATAATAATCAAACTAAAGCAATTTCAGAAGCCAAATTAAATTCAAATAATATAAATTTAACGAATAGTGCTTATGGTTACAATATTATTAATCAAGGTAATTTAGAACATAAAGGAACTATCGATTTTACAGGCGTGGGCAGTGATGGGAAAGCGGTTGGTATAAGAGTTGATGGTGGATACTTGAATAATACTGAAGACGCTATTGTTGAAGTTAATGGCGTAGGTGTAGATATTTATCAAACAACAGGGAATTTTTCAAAAGTAGGAAATTTAGGTAGTATCACCGCTAAAGATGGAATTGCTGCGGTTCGATTAAATAAAAATGTTGATTTGACAGTCTCAGGTAACAAGGATAATGGAATTATTTTAGGTCAAAAAAATGCGGATGCGATTCTTGTCCGTGCTGGCTCCAAATTAACAACGGATAACGCCCAGCTGAAAGTCGATGGAAATGGTAGTGGCATTCATTTTATGAATACAGATGATACTGAGACTGGAGAATTTAGACTATCAGGATCGGGTGTTATCACAGTTTCTGGCTCAAAAGGTTTTGGTATTAAAGTTGAAGGCCAAAATTCTGCAGGAGAGTCTGTTCAAGCTGTCTCTGATTTCCTCTCTGACAACTCAAGTAATCTTGTGATAAATGTTGAAGATAAGGGTGGTAATGGTATTTATGTTAATACCAAAGGAAAAGTCCATAGTGGTGCATCTGTAAATATTAAATCAGATGAGGGCGAGTCTGCTTTCGTTGTTGTTGGTGATACTAAGGTAATTAGTCAATCAGGGAGATTAACTACTAATTCAAATAAAGCAGTGGTCGACTTGACTGGACTTGGAAATACAAATGAAGCAGTTGATTTTACAAATACAGGAAGTATTCTAGTTAAAGATTCTGTATCTAATGGTATAGCGCTTGATGCAAGTATAGATAAAGAAATCCATTTTGTGAATGGAAAAAGTGGTGAGACTAAAGGTGAAATTACAGGAACAGTATTATTAGGGGATAATAATAATACAGTAACGCTTTATGGTGGTTCAAAAGCGGATGTTATAACATCAGGCAATGGTGAGAATACATTTACGTTAATGGATGTAAAAAAAGAACAAAGTGGGGAGATTTTTAATAAGATAACTACAGGGATGAGTGCGAATGATAGCTTAGAGCTTAGAGCATCGGCGGAGGGTAAATCGAGTTACTATGCCTTAACGGATGATAAAAGTTCGAATATTACTGGGTTTGAACACTTAAAGATAGGTAAAAACTCTATTTTTGAACTTGATCATTCTGATATTAGTCTGAATGAGGATGCGGATCAATCAGGAATTCATATTGAAGAAGGCGGTATGCTTTTTGTCAATCAGTCAGGCGCGGCAGATGATTATACATTTGATCATAAGCTCAATGGTCAAGGAACTTTAAAAACAGATATTAACGGGAAGGCATTTACCTTTAATCCAATTCAGGCAGATTATTCTAAGGCAAATTTTTCAGGGACATTATGGTTAGAAAATGCCACTTATAATTTAAAAGATCAAGATACTGTTGCATTGACGAATGCAACTTTAAAGGTTGGTAACAATAGTAAAGTGACCGTAGAAAAAGGAACAAATGAACAAAATATAGGGGGGCTTTCTTTTGATGGCGGTCATCTATCTTTTTTGGATGTTTTACCAAATTTATCCTCTAAAAACACTCTTACAGATGGTTCTATACATACTAAAGTACTAGATTATAATAATGCCAAAGGAACAATATCTGTTAATGTGGGAGCTGATATTGACAATATTCCACCTACAAATATTGCAAGTAATCTTAATACTATCCCACTTACTGAGTTAGATGATGGTGATGTTTTTGCTCAATTAATAAAAGCAGATTCAGTACAAGGTGACTATAACGGAAATTTAGTATTAGAACTTCATGACAAAAATGGTAACAATGTTACGGATATTGCAGATCTTGATTCTAGCATTATTCAGAATTCAGTTGATGTTGCCGATGCAACTTTTGGGTATAAATTAAAAGCATCTGAAGATGGCGTATCCGTCACCTATGCGCTTGAAAAAATCAATCTGAAAGGAACAGGAGATAATGCTCTCATTCTATTTGCCGATTCTGATCCTAATAAACCTATCGATTCTCTGGATTTAAATGCAAAAGTAACTGGAAGCGGTGATTTAGCAATTGATACAAATAGCGAATATCTATCTTTGTCGAATAGTAACAATGATTATACTGGAGCCACATATGTTCGTAATGGAACTCTAAAATTACAAGGAGACCATGTATTAGGGGATACTTGTTTACTTTCAGTTAGCCAAAATGGGAGAGTTGATTTTACATCAACTTCTGGTGGTTCAGTATCTCAAACAGTTGGCCTTGTTGAAACATATCAAGGCTCACTCGTAAATTTAGGGTTAGCAGGAGAGCTAACTATTAAGGGCTCTGATACAAATGGAAATACAACGTCTACCATTCACGGGAATATAGAAGGTGGAAGCCAATCTAAACTCATCTTAGAGTCTGGAGTGACAGAGATATATAGTAAAAACACGAATATGTTTTCTGACGTAGATTTAAAAAACAGTAGTTATTTGCATCTATTTAATGCTAAATCTGCTGGAATGGGTGGATTTATTAATTTCCTTGATAGTACAACAACTCTTGAAATTAGTAATAATGATCTTGGAGATATAGAATTTAATAAAGCGCTCATTGGAGATGGTTCATTAAAAATTACTGAATATAATGTTTTAG
This sequence comes from uncultured Cardiobacteriales bacterium, assembly GCA_964492525.1. Taxonomy (GTDB): domain Bacteria; phylum Pseudomonadota; class Gammaproteobacteria; order Cardiobacteriales; family Wohlfahrtiimonadaceae; genus Wohlfahrtiimonas. The sequence continues at coordinate 2,663 of CAZBKP010000073.1, read as the reverse complement.
GTAATGCAAATGAAACACATGTTGCACTCACAGCGGACAACTCAAATTATACGGGTGATATTTATATTGGAAAAATGGGAGATACCAAGCAGAGTAAATTAACGGTATATGAGGCTAAAAATCTAGGTAATGATGCAAATAATATCTTAGTAGAAGGTAAAGGTGTTTTAGACTTCAATTATTCCCCTGCGAATCCCAATGAGACAGATATATGGGTTGTTGATAACTCTATTACTGGATCAGGCTCTGTTGAGAAAAATGGTTACGGTACGATTCAACTTACCCAAAGTGCTGCAGAATATACGGGTTCAACTTTTGTAAATAGTGGGATGCTCATTGCAGGCACTGATACTAATCGAGTAAATATGAAAACTACTTATATGAGTATTGCAAATGGTGCTTCATTCTCTGGTTTTGGTTCAATTTTAGGGAGTGTGAATAACTCAGGTAATTTTTATGTCGGCTCAATTGATAAATCAATAAATGATGTGCCTGTTCTTTATCGTGTAAATGGGGACTTCACAAATAGTGCGACAGGTACTATCTTTTTAAATAAAAAAGAGTCTCTCGCATCAGGTGAAAAAGCATCGGGAAATATAGGAAATGCCCTCTATATTGGAGGTAATTTTTATGCAAATGGGGGGGCTATCGTTTTAAATACAGTTTTAAATGATGGATTTGGTAATACAAAAACAGACTCCCTTGTTGTAAACCGAAATGTATATAGCAATGGTACGCCCACAAAACTATATGTTCAGTATGCTGGCGGTGCAGGCGCTTATACGCAACCAGATGCCATAAAAGTTGTGGACGTTGGTGGTTATTCGGCAAACAATGCTTTCACGTTAGGCGCACCTGTTAATATTGGAGTGTATGAATATACTCTTCATAAAGGGATGAGAGATAATAGTTGGTACTTAGATACTTATGATAGAGCGTATCCAGTTTATGTCAATCCAGAACTTGAAGTGAATGGAAAACGCAATGTGAATAGTATGATTGGTGGATATATTGCAAACAAAAGTACTGCTTTTGAAATGTTTTCACTTTCTTTACATGATCGACTTGGAAATCCAAACTATGCAAATGGTTTGAAAGATGGAGATATGAATGGAAGTGCATGGGGAAGAATTGTAACAACTCATCGAAAATATCAAGTAGCGGACAGAGGCTTATCAGTTAGTGGTGATTATTATATCGCTCAAGTTGGTGCTGATTTATTACAAGTTTCTGCATCTAATGATGCCATTATGCGATTTGGTGTAATGGGAGCATATGGAAGTAGTGATTTCAAGAGTAGATCATTGACTACGGGAACGGAAGCAACTGCAAAAATAGATCAAGCAATGAGTATAGGTGTTTATGGCACTTGGTACAACCCAAATGGTCTTTATGTAGACGCTTGGTTGCAATACTCACATTTCAGAAATGAAGTCTCTTTAAAGCACCAATCGTATACAAAATATAATAGCAATATGTTAAGTGGATCAATTGAATTAGGATATCGATTTAATATTGCGGATTTTGGAGGCGGGCATTCATTAGTATTAATGCCAAGCGCACAAATTATTTATAGCCATTTGACAACAAAGGGATATGAAGACCCAACGTCAGGACTATATACTAAAAAAGGGAAACAAAATAATTTGCATACCCGCTTAGGTATTCGTTTAAGCTATCAAACCGTTTCCAAAAATGGAAATACATTTTCACCTTTTGCCGAGGTGAACTGGTTGCACGATTCATCTCGAGCAGGAAGTGTATTTAATGAGAGTTATCATTTTAATAGTAACCAAGCAAAAAGCCGATATGAGCTTAAGTTAGGGGTTGAAGGAGAACTCTCTAGTCGTTGGTCTATGTGGGGTAATGTGAGCTATCAATTTGGCAAACAAAAAACTTCAGGCTATAAGGCAACATTTGGTGTTAAATATACTTGGTAAAAGAGTTGAAATAATTTAAAAAAAATCTCACATGTAATATTTACATGTGAGATTTTTTTTTGTATTCTATCTGTAAATCAAAGGGTAAATAAATTTAGGTGAATTATGGAGGAGAAAAAAAAGACAAAAAGTTCTGCGTTCTATCAAAAACAGTATCGTGATCGCTTAAGAGAAATGGGTTTGGTTAAAAAAGAAGTGTGGATATTGCCAGAATACAGTAATGATTTGTCTGAGATTGAAAAGGGGTTCCGAATACCCAATCATCCAAATGGAAGTGCAGTCGTTGACATGAATCGAAAAGGGGGCGATATGACAAATGATTTAGTGTGGACAACCTCAGAACTTTTAACCGCATTATCCAATGATGCTTTCGTTAAAAATGGTTCTGCAAGCGTTGAATTGATCAGTGGTGTGACTGATTGTTTACATATCGTCATGCATGAGTTTGGTGATTTGCCTATCTTTGTCACCGCATCCAATCAACAAATCTTAGTGGAGTCTGTATTGTGGCCTGTAAAGTGGGTCAAAAACACAGCAAAATTTAATGAAGATATTTTATCACTTCGCAAGATCTTCCCACTTTCAACAATTGGGATCGAGAGAGGGGGAGATGGAGAGTTGAATTATTTAATGTACGGTGCATTAAGTGCCTCATCGCTTCTTAAAAATATCATCTATGAATTAGAAACATTAGCAGATAACGTCATCAAAGCCACAGAGGCG
>CAZBKP010000072.1:0-8076 GCA_964492525.1 uncultured Cardiobacteriales bacterium | reverse complement strand
GCGGTAAAAAAAGATTATGTGCTTTCAGGACTTGCGGAGCACCCTTATGTTGAGATTCGTCTATTTAACCCTGTATTTAGCCGTAAAAATATTATTACACGAAGTGTGGAGATGCTCTTTAGAGGATTAAGCTTGAATCGCAGAATGCATAATAAGATGCTGATTGCGGATAGTAAAATGGCAATTATTGGTGGGAGAAATATCGGAAATGAGTATTTCGATGCGGATCAGACAACGAATTTTTTTGATGTTGATTTATTGCTTGTAGGCCCTGTTGTTGAGAAAAGCGAAGCTATTTTTGAGCGTTTTTGGGATAGCCAAGTCTCTATTCCGACAAAACAGATTAGCTTAACTTATGGCGGTTCATTAGAAGAGCTTAAAGCACATACCTTAACTATGTCTGATAATGAAAAAGAGATTTTTGAAGAGTATAAGGAAGCGATTAAGCACTATTTCAATATCGACAATATCTTAAGTAAACAAGATCAATTCGTTTGGACAGATCAAGTCACCGTGTATTCTGATCCTCCTGAGAAAGTGCTTGATCAAGATGAATCGGAATGGCTCATCAATGGCCCACTTTTGGAAATTTGGCAAAGTGCCGATCGCTCTATGGACTTGATCTCTCCTTATTTCGTTCCAGGAGAAGCAGGAACACAATATATTGAGTCCTTAAGGAAAAAAGGAATCGATGTCAGAATCCTCACCAACTCATTGGCAACCAACGATGTTCCAATGGTTCATGCAGGATATGCACCGTATCGTGAACGGCTTGTAAAAGACGGTGTAGTTTTGTATGAATTAAAACCCTTTGATCTAAAATATAAACCTTTTAAGCAATTTAAGGTTGGTGCAAGTGGGGCAAGTTTACATACTAAAGCCTTGCTGATTGATGGGGAGCATGGTTTTATTGGTTCATTTAATCACGATCCTCGTTCCGCACGAATCAATACAGAAATGGGGGTGTTTTTTAAGAGCCCAGAAATTGTGCAGCGACTCATGGAACGATATAAGCATATTTTGAAAGAAGATAGCTATTTGGTGACGCTCAAAGATGGGAAATTAGAGTGGACGGACCAAGATCCTAAAACGAATCATAAGACGTGGGATTATGAACCTGAAACAAATATTTTTAAACGTGTATTTGTAAAAGTATTGTCTTGGTTGCCACTTGAGTCACAGCTATAACATTTATGCTTTTTAAGTATGCCAAAACATAAAATATAGGTATTTTACATACCTTATATTCAGAACCTACACTATAAGTATTAATAATTACTTATAGGACGATCGTATATGAAAAATGTCATCGTGATTGGCGCAGGTGGACAAACTGCAAGAGAAATCAATATTCGTCTACTATCTCATAAAAATGTTAATTTGACAGTTTTTTTACGTGATAAATCTCGACTAAATCTAATGGTAAATAATGATCGAGTCACTGTTTTTGAGGGGGATGCAAATATTATTGAATTGCTCATTAAGGCGATGCAAGGGCAGGATATTGTTATTAATACCATGGGAGGTCTTGACCTTGTAGAGAAAACCAAGAATGTTATCGCTGCAATGAGTCTTCAAAAAGTTAAACGATTAATTGCAATTAATGCAGGAGGAATTTATGAAGAACTTCCTGAACCATTTAACTCTTGGGATAGAAAAATGGTCGGTGAATATCGTGTGGTGAATTTAGAAACTGCAAATATTATTGAAAGATCTACATTAGATTACACAATTTTAAGGCCTGTATGGCTAACGAATAAATTAATTGAAGATGTCATTATTACTAAAAAAGGAGAAACGTATATAGGAACAGAGACATCAAGAGCAAGCATAGGAAAAATCATTGAAGAGATTGTTCAAAATCCAATGCTCTTTTTAAATGAAAATATCGGTATTGCCCAGCAACCCATTTAATATGGGGAGAATGCTATTGTCCTCTTAAAAAGAGCTTATCTAAAGAACCAAGGTCAATGCTTGTCCAAGTAGGGCGCCCATGATTGCATTGATCTGCACGTTCTGTTTTTTCAATATCCCTCAAAAGTGCATTCATTTCAGGAAGCGTTAATTTTCGATGATACCGAATTGCACTGTGACACGCCATTGTAGAAAGAATATCATTCATCTTTTCTTTGATTTTCTCACTCGAGCCATAACGGTCAAAATCTTCTAGCACATCGATAATAAGTCGATCAATATTGGATTCAACAAGGGCGGTTGGAACTTCTCGGATAACAATCTGATCATCGGCAAAAGGTTCTATCAAAAGCCCAATTTGAAGAGGCTCTTCGCTAAATTCAGCAACAACAGAGACGTGTTTGGCATTAACGTCCATGACCTTTGGGATTAAAAGCGGTTGTCTCACAAGTGATGATTGCTCATGAATATTTCGTTTAAATCGTTCATAAATAATGCGTTCATGTGCTGCGTGCATATCGACAAGCACAAGCCCTTGTTGATTCTCTGCCAAAATATAAGCACCATGAAGTTGTCCTAATGCATAACCAAGAGGCGCATCATTAAGTGATGATTGAGAGGCATCAATTGCTTTTTGCTTCCCTTCTTCAGGGATTGCCGTAGAGGTTGCTATCTTATCTAGTCCAAGTGCTGCATAAATATTCACAGGTTGATGCGGTTTTTGATAGCTAGAGGGATAACTTGTTCGCTGTGTTGAAAGGGAGATCTCTTCTTGTTGATGGATATTGTTGTTGTGTGTATTTTGGATAGAAGATGATTGTGATGATGTTGTCTCACTTGCAATTTCAGAAAGAATCGGTTTAGCCACAACATGATGAATGGTTCGAAATAGAAAGTCGTGAACAAAACGAGCTTCTCTGAATCTAACCTCATGTTTAGCGGGATGTGCGTTGACATCGACACCTTGAGGGTCTAACGTTAAGTAGACAATGAATGCGGGATGCTTATGCCCGTAGAGAACATCTTGATAAGCCTGTTTAATTGCATGGGCAATTAAGCGATCTTTGACAATACGACCATTGACATATACAAACTGCCAATCTGTTTGATTTCGTGAAAATGTGGGTTTGGCAATCCAACCATGTAGCGTAAGGGTCCCACGAATATCCTCAACGGTATGCGTAAAATAGAAACTTTCATTGAGAAATTCTTGACTAAAAATGGTTGTAATTCTAGCTTCCTTTTCAATTTGAGAGAAACATGGAAAGGTTTCAAAAACAATTTTTTGATTGTGAATTAGTTTAAAAGCAATATCGAACCGTGCAAGTGCAAGTCGTTTGATCAATTCTTCAATATGACTAAATTCAGTACGCTCTGTTCTTAAAAATTTCTTTCGGGCAGGAACATTATAAAAAAGATCTCTAACTTCGATCGTTGTCCCTCTCGGATGAGGGCAGGGCGTGGGGGGCTCAATTGTATCCTTTCCTTCTCCTCGCACGAGTGCTCCATGCTCATTTTCTTCTGTTCGAGTCATGAGGGTTAATCGAGAAACAGATGCAATACTCGCTAAAGCTTCCCCTCTGAATCCGAGACTACTAATAGAATCTAAGTCAGAAGCTTGGCTAATTTTACTTGTTGCATGGCTCGAAAGAGCGAGAAGGAGATCATCCGGATGAATGCCAGAACCATTGTCCTTAATAAGAATTTTTTGTGTTCCACCTGCTTCAATGTCAATTAGAATATCAGTTGCACCCGCATCAATGCTATTTTCTACAAGCTCTTTCACAACGGATACAGGACGTTCTATAACTTCGCCCGCCGCAATCTGATTAATCACTTGAGGTGCTAATTTCTGAATTCTTACCACAATGGAACTCTCTATAGTACAAAAAAGAAACGCCTGTAGAACAGGCGTTTGGTATTTTAGTTATCTAACCATTAAAGTAGGTTTATACGTAACTGATTAATGATATCAGCTGTTGGACGAGAATCTAATGGTTGGATTGTGATTGCTGTTTGACCTTTCCCTTGAGGGGTCACAGTCACATTAAAGCGGTAGTACACAGGTTGTCTTGCTTTCCAGAATGCAAGGCGGCTACCTGTTTTCTTTGTTGGATCTTTTTGTAACACAACATAGCTATTGCTATTACTATTTTGAGATTCAACTTTGAAGTTTGCACCATCATCTAATAAGCTACCCACCTGTGGCCAGATTGATTCAACAGGACGATTTACCACTAAACGATTTCCTTCTTGGTTGAACTGTATCGTAGAGCGTTGCTTGTACTCTTGCGTACTTGTAGCCCCTAATTTAACCATCAAACGAGAAAGCATTTCAGCTTCTAATTCAGGATCACGAGGACGATCTACCCATGTATGGAATTCATCGTCTGAGCCCGTTGTTTTATCTTTCATTCCATAATGAGTGATATATACAAGAACATTCTTGCCATTACGCTCTAAACGTAATTTGAATTTATCACGAGTAGGTGCTGAGAACATATTGTCCAGAGCCTTTTTAAGGAGCTGTCTGATAAATGAATCTGGAACATCCGCTCTGTTTTCTGCCCAGCCTGATTCAAGAATTCCAGCTTCTGGATTTTGAACTGCAATTGGTAATCCTAACTCTTGGAAAAGCTGTACTGAACGTGTCCAAACAATATCAGCAGGAAGAGAGGTTGAAATCCAACGCTGGTTACCAGAACGCTCTAAACGTACATCACTAGATGATGCAAGTACGCGATTAGAAAGATTTCCACGAGAATTCACTTCTTTTTGATATTCACTCAATAATTGTGTTGCACGATTTGAACCTGTACGGTTTTGACTTGCAACTAAATCAGGCGGAAGCTCAAGAGGATTCACTGAGCTAGATTGAAGATAATCTAAGCGACCTCTTGATTGAATATCACCAGTAGAACAACCTGCGACGACAACAGAAAGCGCAAGAACGCCACAAATTAGACTATTTTTATTTTTCTTCATATGTTAGAAATCCAAGAATATGTTTATATAAAAAGACGAGGCATTATACCAATATTTTATTTATGAGCTAATTTAAATACTGAGGTACTTTTTATAAAGTCTTTTATCCTTGACTTGGTAAATTTGCAATCATCTCTTTTATCTCGGAATGATACTGTTTATCTAATGTAACAAGAGGAAGACGAATCCCTGGCTGAATTTTACCCATTTCTTTTAATATCCACTTCACTGGAATTGGGTTTGACTCAATAAATAATAAGCGATGTAATTCTTTGATCGTATCATTAATTTCATGCGCACGGGTTGCATCACCTAAGAGAGCTGCTTCAATCATGTTATGAACTTGAAGTGGAGCAACATTTGCTGTTACAGAGATCACACCTTTTGCACCTGCAAGCACAGCATCTACCGCTTGTGCATCTTCTCCTGTGTAAACCGCAATTCTATTGCCTACTTTTTCAACTAAAGTTTTGACGCGATCGAGTGTCGTTGCTTCTTTAATGCCAACAATATTATTGAGTTCGGCAAGACGAACGACAGTTTCAGGAAGAAGATCGCAAGCGGTACGTCCTGGTACATTATAGAGAATTTGAGGAATATCTACAGATTCAGCAATAAGCTTATAATGTTGATATAACCCTTCTTGAGTCGGCTTGTTATAGTATGGTGTGACTAAAAGACACGCTTGAGCACCATCTTCAGCAGCCCAATGGGTAAGTTTTAATGCCTCTAATGTTGAGTTTGCACCCGTTCCTGCAATCACAGGAACTCGGCCATCTGCAAATTCTACTGTTTTACGGATAACATCGCGGTGCTCATCATAGTCTAATGTTGCGGATTCACCTGTTGTACCTACCGCAACAATAGCGTCTGTTTTATTGATAATATGGAATTCAACGAGTTTTTCTAAGGCACCATAATCAATTCGTCCATCGGGGTACATCGGAGTAACAACAGCAACCATACTACCTGTAAACATAATTATCTTCCTTGATTGTAGAAATGTAGATAGATATACAATAATTTATTTAAGACTTGAAGTAAACCATTACAGGTGCATGATCGGATGGACGTTCTAATTCACGATATTGTGTCAGGATATCTGCCTTTATATATCGTGCGCTCATGTTCGGAGAGAGTAGGAAATGATCTATCCTCAATCCTTCATTGAGTTCAAATTGTTGGTTACGGTAGTCCCACCATGTATAAAGTGGCGTGCTTGTGGAATAAAGCGTAAGGGCATCAACAAATCCCAAAGAAAGTATTTTTTGGAATGCCTCTCGTTCTTTTGTAGAGCATAATGTTTTTCCTTGCCATAGGGCAGGGGCATAAATATCGCTATCTTTAGGAGCGATATTAAAATCTCCCATGACAATAATATTCTGATATTTTGAGGTTTCATTTTTTAGATAATCATAAAATGCAGCTAACCATTCTAATTTATAGTGATATTTATCAGAATCAATATCGCCTCCATTTGGAACATAAACATTAATGACACGAGTATTATTGATTGTTCCTGCGATAAGACGTTTTTGCTCATCGACAAAATTTGGGAGATTATATTCAATATCATTGATAGGAAAAGGACTTAATAAGGCGACACCGTTATACGTTTTCTGTCCATTTACCGCAAAATGTAAATCAATCCCTTTAAATTCATCGAAAGGGAATGCGTCTGTTTCACATTTAAGTTCTTGTAATCCAATTACAAAAGGGGTGTGTTGTTTTACTAAGTCTGATAGCTGTGTTTTTCGAACAGAAACTGAGTTTACATTCCAAGAGATGGCTTTCATAGTACTCCTTAGATAGCGGCTGAATCTTATCAATGATTGAAAAAAGTATGGCTTTCGATATACTGCCACTCTTTATTTTCATGTCGTCGTGTTTATTATGTCGGATAGTACTCAAAAATTCCCAGAAGATGCAACTTGGAAAAATGCGTTTAAAGTCTCTTTGCCTGTTGCGATGGGTTATCTTCCTGCTTCAATGGCATTTGGTATTCTCGCAACTGTTGCAGGAATTCCTGTTTGGTTGAGCTTTTTTATTAGTATTTGCGTCTTTTCAGGTGCTGCACAATATGCTGCAATTCCGCTTATTGTTTCGGGTGCAAGCTTAGTGAATTTATCTTTAAATACACTTGCTATTAATTTACGACATATGTTTTATGCCTTACCTATATTAGATGCCTTGCCACAAAACAAAATTAAACGAATCTATTGTTTATTTTGCTTAACAGATGAATGTTTCTCGTTGATGGTGACGTTACCTAAAGTGCTTCAAGCAAGATATTTTTTTAAGATTGCGGTACTTGTTCATGGATATTGGTTGCTAGGAACATTCATTGGTGCTGTTGCTGGTGATGTGATTGGTTCTAGAATTCCAAATTTAGAGTTTGCATTAACTTGTCTATTTGTCATTTTATGGTATGAACAACTTCAACAGAAAAAGGCTATTTGGCCCACTTTGATCGCATGTCCTGCATTTTTGTTGACTTACTTTGTCGCGCCAAGTCTCGTATTAATAGGGGCGCTTATTTTGTCTGTATTGGGAATCCTTATTCGCTATTTTTTTAGTAGGAGTGTTTCATGAATCCATTATCTATTTTGTTGCCAACGATTGTTGTAATGGGTTTGATTACACTTTTTTTACGTGCATTTCCCACTATTGTTCCCAAACGTTTGTTGAAATCACCTTGGTTAATCGCGCTTAACTTTGCACTCCCAATGGCAGTGATGACAATTCTAATACTTGGGAGTTTGAATCTATTTAATGTTGGTGATGTTTCTTGGATTAAAGTTATCTCAGAATTATTAGCAATTATTTTGGTATTGATCTCATATATTTTATGGAAAAATGTTCTTATCAGTCTTGTGGTTGGAATTAGCAGTTTGAATGGTTTTATCTATCTATTGAATGCATTTTGATTTATATTTTTTGATATTGGTGAGCGATATAAATCAAAATTTTATATAAAATATTAGGGTGAAGATAGCGAAACTGAAAAAATATGATAAAATTCCTTACCTTGTCTTTTTAACTGTTATTATTAAATAAAGAAAACGAGTTTTGGCAAGAGTTATACTATATTTAAACCATCACATAAATGGTAGACGACTATATTAAAAAGGAAATGAGAATGGCAAAATCACAATCACTACAAGACCCGTTTTTAAA
>CAZBKP010000071.1:0-8115 GCA_964492525.1 uncultured Cardiobacteriales bacterium | reverse complement strand
GTTTTTTAACTTTAATTATTAATTGGGGTGATGTTTAATGCCTTCCGTCAAGATTCGTGATAATGAACCTTTTGACGTTGCTCTGCGTCGTTTTAAACGTGCTTGTGAAAAAGCTGGTGTAATTGCAGAAGTTAGAGCACGTGAATTTTATGAAAAACCAACGCAAGAGCGTAAGCGTAAGGCTGCTGCTGCTCAGAAACGCCATTATAAGCGTATCATGCGTGATTCAATCAATCGCAAGCGTTTATACTAATATCACTTAGATATCCGTTTCTATAAGAGCCTCATATTTGTATGAGGCTTTTTTATTGAATAATATTTACTATATAAAAAAGCCCCGATTATCATCAGGGCTTTTATTATATTTTCAAAGTAGCTATTTTAAGCTTGCGCTGATCCTTGCTTCTTAGCTAACTCTTCCAAAGATGTATTAAACACATCTTTATCAAATTCACCACGCTTCTTCGCCATCATGATACAACAGAATACACTTCCCATAATATTACAAGGTACACGAGTAATTCCTAAGAAATAATCCACACCAAAGAAGATAACAGCAACTTCAATTGGAACACCCGCTAAATCACATACTACAGCTAGAGAAACTAATGCGCCACCAATAACACCTGGATTACCAAAAGCCGCTATTGTTGCATAAATTCCTAAAAGAATATAGAACGTTGTATTCATAGGCGTACCAGTTAAAGACATCGCTGCAATGATGATCACAACATTTGTAATAGGTCCACCATTGGTATTCAATGAGTTTCCTAAAGGTAGAATGAAGTTAGAAAGCTTTTCTTTAACACCCAATGTTTTAACATCTTCCATCGCAATCGGTAAACACATTGCCGTAGATGTTGTTGTAACAGCAAAAATGATTATTCTTGAACATTTCTTAAACAACATTCCTAGGCTTAATCCGTAACGGATAGAAATATATAAGAAATATAAACATAAGAATGTGATATTGATAATTGTGATATAGATTAGAACCTGCCCTAAAGACATTAAGGTATCCATTCCTTTTGTTGCTACAGTAGAAGAAAGGATTCCAAAGATACCATAAGGTGCAATATGCATAATTAACGTAATTGTTTTCATAATAACCGCACGGAATGCAAGCGTTACTTCAAGCAAAGTTTGAACACCTGGTGTAGTATCCTTTAGCATATTAATACAAAGACCGAAGAATATACCGAATACAATTACCTGTAAAACAATCGGTGTTGAAAATGCACGAAATACATTGCTTGGGAAAAAGTTAAGAATAATTCCAACAACATTTTGCCCACCACCATGAGTAGTTGCATTTGCAATAGCTGCTTCTGCCATTGCAGTATCTTGTGCAAATGGTAAGAAATATGAAACTAATACAGCATAAAAAGACGCACATGCCGTAGTGATTAAGAATAAAAGTAACGTCTTTCCACCTACTGTACCAAACTCTTTTAAATCAAGCGAGGAAACTGACATTACAATAGAACCAAAAATTAAGAAAGGAATACACATATTCATTAAATTAAGGAATATTTTTCCCAACATATCTAAATAGATTGCATACTCTTGCAACTTAAACTCTTGAAACAAAAGACCGACAATAATACCCAAAATCATACCAATAATGATTTTTCCTGAAAGGCCTTTAAAAAATTTTATAAACTTGTCCATACAATATCCCTAAGAAATAAACGATTAAATAACTTTTCTAACAACTTTTGAATACGGCAAAGGCGCATCTAAAATATCACCATCCACTAAGAAACCTTGCCAACGAGTCATTTCTTGTTCTGTAATTTCAATAGAAGGTGTCCACATTCCTTCCTTACAAAAACGGTTGATCGTTGCAATACCATCTTCAATTTTTACATGGGGCCAATTTCTTTCAATAATTGCTTTACAGCCTTCACCACCATTTTCAAGAAGCCATGTTGTTCCTTTCTGCAATGCTCTGTAGAACTTACCAGCAACATCACCATCTCGCTTAAATACAGCTTCAGTGCCATAATAAACGCTCCAAGGAATAACACCACCTTTTAACGCTAAATCACAATAAGGATATGCAGCTTTATCCGCAATGAATTTGTTCGCCATATCAGGCTGAAGAACAATGAAATCCCCAAAGCCACCCAAAAACATATCGATAATCATTGAGGTTGAAAAGTCATGAATAAAGCGGATAGCTTTAACATCAGCACCACCCTCCTTAGCACATCCTGCTACCGATAAATAGTGGCTTGCACCATCTCCACCAGATACCAATACACGTTTATTTTCCATTGATTTCCATGAAAAATTCTCAACGGGCGTTCTAGAAACAATCACTAATGGACAACGTGAAGCAATTTTTGCAAAAGAGTAATAATTCGCGATGCAATCCATATAGACAAGAGGTACCCAAATACCACCACAAACAACATCTGCTTCATTATTGTCGATCGCTGTTAACCCTTTAGTCCACGGAGAAGGCACATAAGTTTCGACATCTAATCCTTCTTCTTCAAAAAAACCTAATTCTTTTGCAACATACTCAGGCATGTAATTCATCGACAAACCCGTAGCTGCGATTTTAAACTTTTGCATACGCTTATCCTTTATAACAAGTAAGAAAGACAAGCTCCTTTATAGCAAAAAAAAGAATTAATAAAAGAAGATAAATCAATTTACAGTGTTAAATAAAATAAATTTAACTAATTATGATTATTATTAGATTTATTCTAACAATATACGTTTGATTTAGCCTCTTATTTTTTAAGATAAATTTATACTTTTATTTAATTAAGCGACTAATATCTTTAAAATATTGATGATCTGCGCTCTCAATCAATTCAAATAAAAGCATTTCTAAAGAAAGAATTCCAGCACCATAAGAGATCATTCGCTCTATTCAAATATCTTTATTGTTTTGCGTTCTAGAGCCAACGCAATCAACAATAACATCAACTTCATACCCATGTTCTAAAAGATCTTTTGCTGTCTGATAGACACAGATATGTGTTTCAGTTCCTACTAAAATCACATGTTTTCTTGAAAGTAGCTCCAATTCACTCCTAAAAGATGGAGATAAATATGCACTAAAGGTATTCTTAACAATTGGAGATAAACCTTTTTCAAGTAATAAAGTCTTTAAATTCTCATTTGTGGTGCCTAATCCTCTTGGATACTGTTCTAGCCACAATAATGGCACTTCTAGAAGAGTAGATGCTTTTAATAAAATCTCAAGATTCTTATCAATCTCTTCAAAATTATCAATAACTTTACTTAGCTTCTCTTGAACATCAACAAAGACAATAACAATTTCTTCATGTTTCATAGCAGCCACCCTCCTAGAATGTAATTTTGATTAAAACTTATAGGAATAATTTAATGAGTAGTTTTCGATACCATCATTTGGCTTTTTGAGTCCTGCATTAGAGTAATGTGTTGCTCTCACCCCAAATTTATGGTTTCCAATATTAGCACCGAAACCGATACGGTCTTCAAAATTAAATGAACTTCCCAAGTTTTGATCTCCTACTTTTGTTCTAGTAAAGAAAGCTCCACCTATACCGACCTCTAAGTAAGGTTGGATATTTCCATTTGGATTAAAAACATAGGTTAAAACAGGGCTTGCAGAAAATGAATAAGCATCTTTCCCAAAGATGCCTGATTCCCAATATGTTGCACCGAAATCCCAATAACCAGAAAAATAACCAGCAGAGGACTCCAGCCATCTTGAATCCCAGTCTTGAGAAATACCCAATCTAATAGTCGACTGAGAATCCCCAGTTGTTCCTAATCCTAAGTTTACATCCCACGCATACGAATTAGAACTGACGCTTAAACCCAGTAAAATACAACATGATAAAAATTTCTTAGAATTTAATTTCATATTTCTCTTCCCAAAAATTAGCAAACGCGTTGATTTTACACAATTTACAAAAAAAAAACTACTTGTTTTTATTTAAGAGATCAATATAGTCTCCCATAATCTCTACACTTTCATCCAAAATAACATCAGGAGTGCTTTCTTTTAACATTTTAGTGTAGCTCCCATCCTCATTTCTAAACTGTTCCAAAGTCAGTGATTCCAATCCATAGAGTCTTCTCACTTCATTGTCACGACTAAAAGATTCATTCTCTTTTTGAGTTAACTCTTTTTTTCGTACATCTAAGTTTAATGAAAGTGTTTTAGTATCCCATAACTTAATAATTTCATCTCTTTGAGCCTTAAATAGCTTTAATTTAGGATCTGACTCCATGCGTGATTGATGTAGCTTGGTAAGTTCAGGTAAAAAAATTTTAATGTTATTAGTAAGAATATAATCTTTGCTAGCACGAATCTGATCCCAAGGGAGAACGTACTTTTCACTTGACTCACCAATCTCACTTTCGTTATAAACACCAGGTAAAATAATATCTGGAATTACGCCCTTTTCTTGCGTACTATCACCATTTGCTCGATAAAATTTAGCAATAGTCACTTTGGTTTGCCCTGGCTTTAATTTTTGAGACCAAAATGAATCTAAAGACACTAATGTCTGAACTGTTCCTTTACCAAATGTTGTAGTTCCAACAATAATTCCTCTATCTTGATCTTGAATACTTCCTGCGAAGATCTCACTTGCTGATGCACTCGTCCGATCCGTAATAACTAAAAGAGGACCATCATAAATTTTTCTTTCTTTTTGACTCCCCTGTTCAGAAATCTTTTCATCATATGTTTTGGTCTGAACAACGGTTTTATTTTTTCCAATGAATAAAGCGGATAGATTAATAACTTCTTCAAGTGAACCGCCTCCATTTCCCCTAAGATCAATGACAAGCCCATCAATCTTCGCATTCTTCTTCATTTCATTGAGAAGTTTTTTAATATCTCTCGTAGTACTTCTATATTCCTTATTACCTTTACGACTCCCCTCAAAATCACTGTAAAAAGCAGGTAATGTAATCACACCAATATTTAATTCCTTTCCATTTCGAGTGATTTTCTTTACTGAAGATTTAGCAGCTTGTTGCTCCAATTTAACTTTATCTCGAACAATTCTAACAACCTTCTCGGGCCCTTTTCCCTTGTTGCTTAATATTTGTAAACGCACAACAGTGCCTTTTTCACCGCGAATTCGATCAACAACTTTATCAAGACGCATACCAACGACATCTAAAAATTCGCCATCATCTCCTTGAGCAACCCCAATTATCTCATCTCCAACGACCATTTGATTTGATTGTTCTGCGGGACCTCCTGCAACCATTTCCATAATTTTAATTGAATCTTCATCTTGCCGAAGCACTGCGCCAATCCCTTGGAGAGAAAGACTCATATTAATATTAAAATTCTCCACGGTTTTTGCTGACATATAACCTGAATGAGGATCAAAAGCGAGTGCTACAGCATTTAAATAAATTTCAAAAACATCTTCATCATCGACTTGTAATAATCGTTCATGTCTTGTTGCATAACGTTTTTTGAGTTTCTTTTTGGCATCCTCTACCGATAACTTATCGTCAGATAGTAGAATCGTGATCAATTCATTTTTAATTCTATCTTTCCAAAGATCATCAAGTTCTTGTTCAGTTTTAGCGTAAGGTTCATTTTTTCGATTAATTAAGATCGTATCCTTTGTCGTTAAATCAAAATTAGCATCAATCAATTTAACTATTTTTGCATCACGCTCCTCAATACGTTTAATAAGTGTATTGTACATTTGAAATGGAACCATCAAATCTGATCTTCTCAGATAATCATCAAATGAATGTTTGTTTTTTTCAAAATGATCAATATCTGCTTGCAAGAAATAGACTCGCTGAGGATCTAAAGCACTCATATAAAGCGTATAAATACGTTCAGACAAAACATCATCTATCGGTAGTTTTGAATAATGATACTGTGATAGCACAACTGCATTTGCACTGCTAATTTTTTCAAATCTTGGATTAGGCAAAATTAGACGCACTTCATCTTTCTTTTTATCAACAGCTGGTTTCGCATGCGTATTCAAAGGAGTGATAAAAACTCCGAGCAATACTATTAACAAACCTATTTTAATACTACTTTTTTTGATGCTTGTAATCATTCAATTACCCATAAGATTTTTCAAAATTATTCATAAACTCACATAAAGCTTCAACACCTGATAATGGCATAGCATTATATATGCTTGCACGCATCCCGCCAACACTTCTGTGCCCTTCCAAGTTAATAAGCCCTTGGTTACGTGCATCCGATAAAAATTTTTCTTCTAAGCCCTGTTCCTTAAGAATAAAAGGAACATTCATTCTAGATCGGGCGTTTATTTCAATAGGATTCTCATATAATGCACTAGAATCAATGCATTTATATAGCATCTCTGATTTTTTTCGATTAATTTCCTCTTGTTTTTCTACTCCACCTAAATCAATTAGATATTTAAGCACTAAATCCATGATATAAATAGAAAAAGTAGGAGGTGTATTAATCATAGATAAATTTTGACTTTGTTTTTTATAGTCAAAAATATCTGGGACACGATCAGAGAGTAAATAAAGTAGCTCATCTTTAACAATTATTACAGTCACCCCTGCTGGGCCTATATTTTTTTGTGCACCCGCATAGATAAGCCCAAGCTTAGAAACATCTATTTTACGAGATAAAATATTTGAACTCATATCTGCAACGATTGGTATTGGGGCTTCAAATTGATATGAAAATTCAACGCCATTAATTGTCTCATTATCACAATAGTGAACAAATGCGCTCTCTTTTGAAAACTCAAGCGATGTTTTATCAGGTAATGTTCGAAAATTCTCAGATTCTGTAGATGCAACTACATTTATATGAGCATACTTTTGCATTGCACTCGCAGCTTTTTTTGACCATATTCCAGTATTAATTACATCAATTGATGTTTTCGTTCCTAGTAAGTTCCAAGGAATGACAGAAAAATGTGTATAAGCGCCACCTTGTAAAAAAAGAACATGGTAATTATCTGGAATATTAATAAGATGGCGCAAATTGGTTTCACAGTTTTTTATAATACTCTCAAACTCTTTACTTCTATGCGAGAGTTCCATCACTGAAGCACCCATGCCATTCCAACTTAACAGCTCACTCTGAACCTGAGTTAAAACTTCTGTCGGCAGCATTGATGGCCCCGCACAAAAATTATAATTTCGCTCCATAACCCCTCCACACCCTATTATTTTTTAGATAGACTACACCAAAAATCAATAAATGCTAAATCTAATTTGGCTAATTATTTTCTCGCAAAATGGTTAAGGGCGTAGCAGAAATAACTTTTCGAGTTCCTATTATGCCTATCAATGCTATTATCACTACTCCTATTATGGGTAATAATAGCAACCAGAGATGAGGTGCCCAAGGAAGGTCAAGTAATACTCGATAGAGAACGAAACTTATGATTTCAGACCCGATCATTGCAAATCCACCTGATAATGCCCCAATGATTCCAAATTCAATATATCGACTTCTTAACATCATTGATCTATTGGCACCTAATACCCTTAAGATTGCACCTTCTCTTAACCTTTCTGACAATGTAGCCTGTAATCCTGCAACTAGTACAATTATTCCTGCAATTAAAACAAAGACAAGAATATACTCAACGGCAAGCGTTACTTGGGATAAAATCATATTCAGCTGTTCTAAAACGGCTTTCAAGTCTAAAACCGTGATAGTGGGATATTTTTTTAAAAGTTCAATTAATTTCAGATCGCTGCCCTCAGGAAGATAAAAACTAGAAAGGTATGTTGTTGGAATGTTATTTAATGAATTTGGACTAAAAATAACGAAAAAGTTAGGTTGAATACTTTCCCAATTCACTTTACGCAGGCTCTTTATTTTAGTTTTATATGCTTTGCCTTCTATCACAAATGTCAACCTATCATCTAACGAAACACCAAGACTCGCTGCAAGCTTATCTTCAATAGAGATTTCAATTTGATCTGTTATATTTTTATTCTCCCACCATTCTCCAAACGTAATTTTATTACTTTCAGGAAATTTTGATGTCCAAGTTAAATTGAGGTCTCGTTCCAATGCATTTTCACCTCTACCACTATCTTTAAACTGATTCACATTGATTTCTTTTCCATTAATTTCAGTTAAACGTCCTGTAATAATTGGATAAAATTCGG
>CAZBKP010000070.1:0-8154 GCA_964492525.1 uncultured Cardiobacteriales bacterium | reverse complement strand
TGGAAAAAAAGTTGCGTTGGTGAGTAGTGGAGATGCTGGAATCTACGGAATGGCGGGGCCTATTCTTGAGTTGGTGAATAAACAAAATTTAGATTTAGACGTAAAAATTATTCCCGGCGTAACAACCAGCGTCGCATCTGCTGCGCTTTTAGGTGCGCCCTTGATGCATGATTTTTGTCACATTAGCTTAAGTGATCTTTTAACTCCTTGGAATTTAATTGAAAAACGCGTCAAAATGGCAGCAGAAGCGGATTTTATTATCTGTTTTTATAATCCACGTAGTAAAGGCCGTCCTGATCATCTTGAAACAGCATTTAACTGGATGGCACCTTATAAAAGTCCAAAAACCCCTGTTGGAATTGTAAAGGCAGCAGGGCGAGCCAAAGAGCAAAAGTGGATTACGACTTTTGATGAGATGGATTATAGCGTAGTGGGGATGACAAGCATGGTGATTGTGGGGAATAAATCGACCTATATCGCAGGCGATAAAATCATCACACCTAGAGGATATGTTGTCTAATGATAGCTGTGTTTGGTGGAACCTCAGATGCAATTGCAATTTGCGATCTTTTAGATGATCACGGTTGTAATTATCTGCTCTCTGTTGCAACGGAAGAGGGGGCTTTAATGGCAAGCCACCTTAAGGGAAAAATCTCAATTGCGCGTTTAGATACGGCTCAAATGATCTCATTTTTTAAAGAAAATGGCGTTCATCGTGTGATTGATGCGACCCATCCACATGCGGCTATTGTTTCTAAAAATATTATAGAAGCGTGTGAGAGTGAGACTATTCAACTTGTTCGATATGAGCGAAAAACGCAAATTGATCTTGTGGAAGATCCGTTATTGATTAAAGTTGCCTCGGTAACGGAAGCATGCGAGGCATTGAGATCGCTTGGGAAAACTATCTTTCTGACGACAGGAAGCAAGGAGCTTGCGACTTATATGGAAGCATTGCCAGATAAAAAATGGATTGTTCGAGTTCTACCAACCGTCAGCGTTTTAGAGTCATGTAACCAATTAGGATTAGGGATTAACGAGATTGTCGCGATGAAAGGACCTTTTTCAGAGTCCATGAATCGCGCAATGATTGAGCACTATCAACCCGATGCCGTTGTGACGAAAGAATCAGGCGATGAAGGCGGGTATCAAGAAAAAATACGCCCCTGTCTTCATTTAGGTGTGCCGTGTGTTGTGATTCGTCGTCCTCAATTAGATCATAAACATCTTGTCTCAACACTGGATGAGTTAACAGAATTTCTTGTGATATAAAAGGAGATCGCATGAGTGGAAAAGTTTGGTTAGTGGGCGCAGGTCCTGGGGATCCTGATTTGATTACCGTTAAAGGCTCAGAGTGCCTTAAAAAAGCAGAGGTGCTTGTTTACGATAAATTAATCAACTCTGTTTTCTTAACCTATCCTTCAAGTGAGTGTATTTTAGTCAATGTAGGAAAGGAGTCGAATCATCACCCTGTGCCACAAGAAGAGATTAATAAGATTCTTATTCAATATGCAAAAGAAGGAAAGCGCGTCGTTCGCCTTAAATGTGGAGATCCCTTTGTTTTTGGACGAGGGGGAGAAGAGGTTGAAGCACTTTTAGACGCAGGGTGTGACTTTGAGGTTGTTCCGGGCGTGACCTCTGCAATTGGTGGGCTTGCTTCTGCGGGGATTCCAATTACGCATCGCGATCATGCCTCCTCTTTCCATATTGTCACTGGGCACTCACGTAGTGATAAAGATAACGATCCGATTGATTGGCAAGCATTGGCAAAATTAGATGGAACGCTCGTTATTTTAATGGGTGTGGGGAATTTACCCAACATTTGCCATTCACTTTCCACTTATGGAAAATCTCAAGAAACCCCCGTTGCGATTGTGATGAATGCATCCTTTCCAGATCAAAGAGTCGTGACAGGAACCTTATCCACCATTGTAGAGATTGCAAAGACTGAAAAAGTTAAAGCGCCTGCGTTAATTGTCTTTGGAGAGGTTGTCTCTTTGTTGAATCATCCTTGTCTAAAAGGAGGGGCTCATGGCTAAAAAAGCTTTATTAGTGATTAGCTTTGGTACAAGTTATCCTGAAACTCGTAAGAAGACGATAGAAGCCTGTGAAGCAAAGATGAGAGAAGCGGTGCCCGATCGTGATTTCTTCAGAGCATTTACCTCGAATATGATTCGGGCAAAATTAGCAAAGCGTGATGGATTAGTGATTGATCACCCTAAAGAAGCACTTCAAAAACTAGTCGATCTTGGATACACCGATGTTGCAATTCAATCGTTACATGTCATCAATGGGGATGAGTATGAAAAAATCACGCGTGAATTGAATGAATTTAAGCCAAAATTTGAGCGATTAACGATAGGATTACCACTTTTAACGCATATAGAAGATTATCAAAAGTTGATCGCTGCACTTATAAAGCAATCTCCGAAGCTTTCAGAGAATGAGAGAGTTGTATTTATGGGGCATGGCGCAACGCATTATGCATTTAGTGCTTATGCTGCGCTAGATCACATGATGACAACACAGAAATTACCCTATATTGTCGGTGCGGTAGAGAGTTATCCTGAAATTGAAAAGATATTGCCACGCTTACAAAGTGAACATGTAAAAAAAGTACATCTATTTCCTTTGATGATTGTCGCAGGAGATCATGCGATTAATGATATGGCGTCAGATGAAGAGGATTCATGGAAAACTCAGATTGAAGCCCTTGGGATTCAAACGGAATGTTACTTACAAGGGCTTGGCGAAAATGAAGCGGTACAAGAAATTTTTGCAGAGCACCTTTTGGATGCGATGAATAGGGAGAAGGAGCTATCATGACACGGGGGAAATTATACGGAATTGGCGTAGGGCCCGGTGCTCCAGATTTAGTCACGGTACGAGCGGTGAATCAAATTAAGGAAACGGAGGTTATTTATGCCCCTTTTTCTAAAATGACAGGAAAAAGCGTCGCGCTTTCTATTATAGAGCCTTATATTGAACCAAATTCGGAGATTAAAACACGGACCTTCGCTATGAATTATGATAAAGCGGAAAAAGGTGAAATTTGGAATGATGTGGTCGAAGAGATGGTATCAGATGTTCGCTCAGGTAAAACGGTTGCATTCATCTCATTGGGGGATTCTATGCTGTATAGCACATGGGTGAGTTTGTTAGAAAGGTTGCCTAAAGATATCCCTGTAGAAATTACACCGGGGATTACTTCATTTTCAGCAATTGCCTCATTAACGCACTATCCATTAGCAATGGAAGAAGAATCATTGAAGATTCTAGCGTGTAGCGCACCTATTGCAGAAATTGAAAACGCGATCTCGGGTAAAGAAAACCTTGTTTTGATGAAAGCGTCCATTCAATTCCCAGAAGTGTATGCACTTTTAGAAAAATATCATCTATTAGATCAAGCGATTTTAGTCTCAAATGCATCGCAATCACGAGAAAAAGCGGTGATGCAATTAAGCGAACTCTCTCCGAGTGAAAAATTATCCTACTTTTCTACTATTTTGATCAATCGTTCTTGGAAGAAATCAAAATGATTCATGGGCACGGAGATGACTTATTTAATTTTGAGTCGATTCACGCTAATTTTAGTTCAAATGTGTATCAACATGAGAATATCCATTTACTTTTTGAGTATCTAAAAACAGAGCTAAATCCTGAAATGCTAGGTAGATATCCTGAGCCAAATGCATCCTCCCTTGCCAAAGCAATCGCAAAAACGGTATCAATTTATGACACTAATATCCTTGTGACAAATGGCGCAACAGAAGCGATTTATCTCATAGCTCAAACGTTCCAAAAGAGAAAAACTGCAATCTTGATCCCAACGTTTAGCGAATATGAAGATGCCTCGAAAATCCATCATCATGAGCTTCATTTTATTCAATCCTTAGATGAGATCACTGAGTCACACTATGATCTTGTTTGGATTTGTAATCCCAATAATCCGACAGGGACGTTGCACGATAAACAACGATTACTCAATTTATTTGAAGCCCATCCAAAAACAACATTTGTAATAGATCATTCTTACGCTCATTTTATTTGCGACGAGGATTTATTGCTGGAAATTTCAGAGGTGTCCAATTGTAAGAATGCCATTATGATCCATTCAATGACAAAACATTTCTCAATTCCGAGTTTACGATTAGGCTATATCACAGCGAATAGCGAACTTATTAATGCGATTTCACACTATAAAATGCCTTGGTCTGTGAATCAGATTGCGATTTTGGCAGGTGAGTATTTAATGGAGCACGCTCATGCATTTAAACTTCCTTTAAAGGAATTGCACCAACGGACTTTAGACTTACAAAACAGAATTGACGCAATAGAAGGGTTTAAATCCTTACCCACAGATACGCATTTTTTCCTAGTAAAACTAGAAAAAGAGAAGGGAAGCTCAAAGGCGCTTAAAACCTATCTAGCAGAGCATGGAATTTTAATCCGAGATGCTGCTAATTTTAGAGGGCTAGATGAATCCTATTTTCGACTTGCAACGCAGTCAGATGAGAAAAATAGGAGTCTTATTGATCTACTCATTTCTTGTCATTCATTCTTATAAAATAATTCAATATCAATATGATATGTGATAGAGTTGTTTTTTAACAGACGTGTTTGTATATCGTTCACGAGATTAAATGAAAAAAATATTTCTATTGATTGGCATCATTTTGGGAGCCTTAGCCTCCGCGGAATCTACAAAAACGGATGATAGAGAAGTTTTATTGCCAGAAGTTCAGCAAATTTTAACGTTAAAGCCAGTAAGTAAAGAAGAACTTGATAATACGATTAATGCGGGAATTTATGGGTTTGATGTGCAAGAAGATGTTGATTTTGTGGAAAAGGGAAGTGAGGATTTATATCAGTATTTAAAAATAAAGAGGCAAAATCTTTTAAATGGAGAAAAAACTTTTGAAAAAATAAATCCATTTAAACCATTAGAATCTATCCTAATAAATATAAAGCCTATATGCATAGGAAGTATGTCTTTAGAACGTGATAAGTCTCAAGAGAGATATTTTGAGTGTTTGAAGAATAAAAGAGCTGAATATGAAAAAATGTTTCGTGATTACGAATTATATCTCTCTCGCTACAAAAAGCTACAAACGTTAGAATTAGGAACAGAAATTGAATACTTATATCTTTGGAAACGTTTTGATCTTATTCTCAGACTCTCTGGATTAAGAACTGCTCAGGCTTTTTATTTAATGGATGATGGGTTGCAAGACAACGCTTTAAAAATATTAACCGAAGAAAAGAATTTTTTTATTAAGCTTGGAAAAAATCAAAAATATGCACATCAATTGTATAATGGGGGATTTGCTTATAATATGCTTGGCTTACAGCGGATATTTGCCATTTTTCTAAATTTTAATATGATTAAACCTAATGAAAATGACACAGATATTCAGGTTTTTCTCGAACAAATTGATTCAGACTTCCATCCTATAAATCTTTCTTGGGCATATAGATTCACTAAATCAGATATCCTGTTTTTTTATTATTTTAATCAAAAGCCTGAACCACATTATATTTGGTTTAGAATTTTTGGGGATATTGATAATTTGGAGCTCATCAATGAGATCTATAAGTTTAATGAGCAGTGTTTTAAGCCTACTTCTGAAATGACTTTTGATGAGTTCTCCGCTCTTTCTAATGAAGATGTAGAGAATCATGCAAAAAATTGCTATCAACTAAGCGACAATAGCAACAATGGAAATAAAGAAATGTATGTTTTTTTTAAACTCTTTCTTAATTTTGATAAGACAACTTATTTAAGAGTGTTTGAAGACCAAAAAATACTTCAGGAGAAATATAAAATCTTCTTGGATCGTCATAAAGAAGGTGATTGATTTAAGTAGGTAAGTGGATGGTGGTACACATAGGAATGGACAAAAATAATGAATAAATATTCTCAGTTTATGCAAAATAAAGAAGTTGAAAATAGATTAACAGAAAGTGAAAAGGAAAAAATCATAAACGATTTCTATTTTGGTCTTGCGATAACTCGCATGGAAGGGTTTGAAATGACTGAAGCAGAAGAAGCATATCTTCTCTATTGTGAACTGAATCAAATTTCTTACGAAGACATGATTGATACAATCTTTAAAGTCAATGCATGGACATCTATTAATCATGAGAAAACACAACGAAATCGAAAAGCATATGAAGAATATATTGAAAGATTAGGGGAATAATAATGGAAATTTTTGATTTATTTAAAGGGAGCGATAAATATATTGAAAAGGAATATCATTTCCCTAAGTTTGAAGAAACCTCAGATCACTGGGCAGAGTATTTTTATCCTGATAGATATGACAATCATATCGGGCAGGGTATATTGAGAAACTTTCATGGGCTCAAGCAAGCTAAATTATTATTTGAAGCAGAAAATTTTAGTGCTATTCGCAATACAATTGATGCTCTCAAGGTTCAAGGTAATTTTGATCTCCAACATTTAAGATCGATCCATAAAACGCTTTTTGGACGAGTGTATGCATGGGGAGGAGAGCCAAGACACGTCCATATGCTCGGAAAAGGTGGGCAAGATTGCTTTGTCCATCCCGACAATTTTCAAAGCGTAAGTGATGATATTTTTAATAAATTAAAAGAGCGCAATTATTTGGGAAAATATAAAGATTCTAAAGCGCTATTCGCTCACTATTTCGTTGAAACTTACCTAGATATTAATAGGCTTCACTATTTTAGAGAGGGAAATGGGCGCGCACAAAATATCTTTATGGCAAAAGTCGCAGAGAAAAATGGTTATTATCTCGATTTTGCTTCAATTGCTAAAGAAGAAAAATTACAAAGAAAATTTTATGCACTATTTGATGGAGTCGATAAAGGTGAAACTCATTCTTTAGTTAGTTTTTTTGAGGGGAGATTAAAAGTTCTCTAAATATGGCGGAGAAGGAGGGATTCGAACCCTCGATACGCTATTAACGTATATCCGCTTTCCAGGCGAACGCCTTCAGCCACTCGGCCACTTCTCCATTAAGAGCGGAAATATACCTGAAAAACGTTTAAATAGCAATGGTCATAATTTTATCTAAAACGTATCGCTAGTAAAGATAAACGTGATACAGAAAGCAAAGAGTTAATGGCCTGTGTGCTAGCATTAATTAGAAGCTAATAAAAAGCCCCATCTAATAAGATGGGGCTTGAGAATATGTAGAAGTCAGTCTATAAGCCGGGTTCTGTCGAGAACCATCATTCATCTAGGAGTAGAATTGCTTCTACCCTCAAGCGACCTACCCGAATACAGTGCGGATCACACTAAATGTATTCCTATTTGGTCTTGCTCCAAGTGGGGTTTACCTCAGCTACAACGAGTCACCTCATGTACGGTGCGCTCTTACCGCACCTTCTCACCCTTACCGAGATCATACGATCTTTAGGCGGTTTAATTTCTTCAGCACTTTCCGTCAGTTCACACTGCCTAGACGTTATCTAGCACTTTGATCCGTGGAGCCCGGACTTTCCTCGAGTTATTTTCATAACGCGCGATGATCCAACCAACTTCTAATGCGTATTGTAGAGCCTTTCTTTAGAAATACAATTTTTAAATAAAGAAAATAAGCGTTAATACAATAAATACAGGGACGAGAATTAGAACCGACCATTTCATATAGCCAAAGAAGGATGGCATATCCACACCTGATTGCGTTGCAATGCTTTTTACCATAAAGTTTGGCGCATTTCCGATATAAGTAATTGCTCCCATAAAGACAGAACCCATCGAGATTGCAAGAAGAGTCGTGCTTAAATCATTCATGAGGTGAGTTGCATCCCCTGATGCCATATTAAAAAATACAAGATAGGTCGGAGCATTGTCTAAAAATGCGGAAAGGGCACCAGTCATCCAAAAGTACATTGCATTAATAGGTTCTCCATTATGTTCTACTAGAGAAACAATACCGCTCATTGGTCCATCAATGCCTGCTTTAAGAATGGCAAGTACAGGAGCAATCGTGATAAAAATTCCTGCAAAGAGTTTTGCAACTTCTAAAACAGGTTCCCAACTAAACTCATTTTTTTGATGAATGATTTTTGGCGTGACCACTAACGAAATTATAGCCATCAGAAGCAATAAACCATCCCGAACAACATTTTGTAACTCAACAGGCGTACCAAAGACATTAATCG
>CAZBKP010000069.1:0-8264 GCA_964492525.1 uncultured Cardiobacteriales bacterium | reverse complement strand
AGTGGGAAAGTTGATTCCATTATGTGAGAAATATTTTCAGGCGGCGGATCAACTGTTAGAGACCTATACATATATGGGCGTTGATATGGGAAAATTAACAAAGGTTCAGGCAGCTCAAGAAAAGCGTAAATTTAATACAGAAAAACAAAAGACTATAGCGCAACTAAAAAAAATGACAAAAAAGCAGCAAGAAGCAACCTGTTTAAAAATGTCAAATGAATTGTTGAAATAAGCGTATATAAAAACTCAAATCTTAATGGAAAGAGATATGAGAAGGCTTTTTTAGATAGCGATATTAGTAAGTTCAACGGCGAATTATGCACACACATTAAAGTGCATGCCGCCGTCTGAATATTGGAAGACAGGGATAATATATTTTGGACAGGACATGTGGTGAAATGATCTGCTAATTTTTTTCTTTTGGCAGACTTACAAATCCGATATTGGGTAGCCCTGCTTTGCTAAGCTCTGTTAACAATTGGGCAACATTTTCATAAGGAACGGAAGCATCAATATGAAGCTGGATCATCGGCATATTATCCCCTGATTCAGACTTTAGTTCACTTAACTTAGTGGATAGTGATTCAATCGAGACAAGCTTATTATTAATATAGAACTCATTTTTCTCATTCACCGCGATCATTGTAGGCTTTTGTTTAATTTGCTCTGAATTAGAAAGCGCACTTGCTTTTGGAAGAGAGAGCTTTACGCTTTGTGTCACCATCGGTGCTGTGATAATAAATATCACAAGCAAAACGAGCATCACATCAATTAATGGTACCATATTGATTTCTGCATTTTGTGTTTGTGATTCTTCTCGAATACGCCCAAATGCCATAGTTCAACTCCTATTTAATCGACTGTGATGAACTTAACGTTGTTAATAACTCAAACGCAAAACTATCTAATCGTCCCATCGCCACACGATTTCTCCTTGAAAGCCAGTTATATGCAATCACTGCAGGTATCGCAACAGCAAGACCAATTCCCGTCATAATTAAAGCTTCTCCCACAGGGCCTGCAACTTTATCGATCGTTCCAGCGCCACTTGCACTAATTGAAATAAGCGCATGATAAATTCCCCAAACCGTCCCAAACAATCCAATAAAGGGCGCAGTCGCAGCGATAGTTGCAAGAATAGATAGCCCATTTTCTTTTTTCATTTGGAGTGTATCTAACGTATTCCTAAGCGTAATTGTTAAAAAGTCCGTTAAAGATGTGGAGTCAATTAAAGGACTCTTATGTGCCGAGGTATAATAGCTCACTGCATGAACCCCTTCTTTTGTGAGAATCCCATAATCCGTAGTGTTATCCTTCGAACTATTTGCAATATCCTGAATATTATTTGCGTTTCTAAATAGCTTTAAAAATCGTCTGTTTTTTCCTGATACCGCACACCCTTCAAATAATTTAATGACAATCACACTCCATGAAATTAAAGACATTCCAATTAAAATAACCAATAGCGATTTACTTAATGTATCTGCCTGAGCAATAAAATGCCCAAACCCTAAATTTGTTGCTTCCATTAGACTTCCTTAATACGTCGAAAAATCATACGTGATTTTATGATTAAATGTAGTTGCTCTACCTTCTTGAATATAGGGATAAACCTTGACTTTCTTCGCCGTTGCTACAGCCGCTTGATCAAGCGACTCAACTCCCGATGACTTTTCTAATTTTACCCTAGAAACAAGTCCTCTTTCATTAAAAGTAACTAAAACAACAGCACTTCCTGATAATCCTCTCTTTTTTGCACTTCGTGGGTAAGCAGGCTTGGGATTGTATATAAATTTAAATTGATTTTCAGCAAGCATTGGAGAACCTCCTCGAGAACTTGCTTTACTCACATAGTTCCCTACGGGTGTATTCTTCCGGTTTTGTTTTACTGGGCGCGTAGCTACGGTTTTTTGTGTTTTTTTAACCTCTTGTTTTGGTTTTGGTATTTCCTTTTTGGGTTGTTCAATAGGTTTTGGTTTTTCTTGTTGTACTTCTTGCTTTACAACCACAGGTTGCTCAATGCGCTCAACCGTTTCTGTTGAAATAATATTTTCAGTAACTTCCTTTTTTTCCTCTACCGTTTCTGGTTCTATTTCTTCTGGTATCACTGTTTCAACGGATTCTGTATTACTTTCACCCGCTAGATTTAAAGCATAGATATTAATTGAAAGTGCTTCAGCGCCCTCATCCGTTATTGGTTGATAGCGCTGAGAATAAATAATTGTACCAAATGCAACAGCATGAACTGCAAGCACGCCACATACTAATACAGCATTAATAATCGTTGTGGGTTTTATAAATTGATAGCGCATAGTCTTCTCAAAAAGAAATGAAAGCATTTTTTATCATATGAGAATTATTATTATTTGAGATCAATTTGTCAATAAAAACCTAATGCGCTATCCAATTTTTTTCATACATATATTTTATTTTACAAACCATAACAAAATAAAAATTTTATTGACAACTAAACTCAAATAACAATAATAGCTACTTGAGAATAGTTATCGTTATCATTTAAAACTTTTATTTTTTAGGAACTCATATGTCAAAGAAAGCCTCTTCTCTTATAAGCTGTTCCCTATTCACTGCATTTTCCATCATCACGCCTGCACTCGCAGAAAACACAGAGCAAGGATCAACAAAAAAAATTGGCAATACCCATGTTGTTGTCTCTGCGATGAAGGATGATCGTGTTATAGAAGAGAGCGCGACAAGTATTACACAAATTTCAGACAAAACAATTGATCGAATTGGTGCATCATCACTTCAAGATGCACTTCGATATGATGCAAGTGTCAATGTAGATAATACCGCATCGGGGAATTTATCGGATGTAAGAATTCGGGGGATCGGAGATAACCGCGTAATGATTATGATTGATGGCTCTCCTGTTCCAAGTTCATTCACTTTTGGTGAATATCTTAAGGTAGATCGTGGATATTTTGATATTGATTCAATGAAGTCTATTGACGTTATAAAAGGACCAATATCGATGCTCTATGGAAGTAGTGCACTTGCAGGTGGGATATTTATGCGAACAAAAGATCCGATCGACTTTATCCAAGATGGGAATCGCTACGGAGGAGAAGTTAAACTTGGTTTCCAATCAGCTTCTAGAAATCGATATACAACCCTTACAGGCGCAGTAAAGTTTACAGATGAAATTTCGGGAATGATTCGTGGGACTGTAAAACGCCATCATGAACTTGAAAATTATCATGGAAAATCTTCAAGTGACCGAACTGTTGGAGAGAAAAGAGATACTCCTAATCCAAATACCTCAACGGTTACTAATATTCTCACAAAGCTCGTCTATGAGCCGAATAATGAGCACAAATTTAGCTTATCTTATGAAAACTACCATAATAAATCTGATACAGATTCACTCTCACTTATCAATAAATCTCTGCTATTTGGAAGATATAAACAATTAAGTGGAAGTACAGAAACAATCAATCGCCGTTCTCAATTGACTCTGCGTCATGATTTTAACACTAAAACGCCTCTATTTGATAAAGGGAACTGGGTTTTTTATTGGCAAAACACCAATGCAAGACAAACTACATATGAAGCGCGACAAGGCGTGACACGCCCTTTAATTGGAACAACAATTGATAGAAATCGAATCTCCTACTATAAAAGCGAGCAATTTGGATTTAATGCAGAATTTTACAAACTAATTGCATTGGGAAGCGTTACACATGAGTTTACCTATGGTTTTAATGCAAAACAAAATACGGTAAAAACAATGAGGTATGGTTCATCCATCAACATTAAAACAGGAAAATCTGCAGAAAGTGAAATATTCCCTAACCAAAGTTTCCCTGACTCAAAAGTTAGAGAGTATGGTCTATTCTTACAAGATCGTATCGGCTTCTTAGATAATACCGTAGAAATCATTGCGGGTCTTCGTTATGATCATTATGCGATTAAACCAAAGCATGGTGGATACTTTATTTCAAGCAACCCTGGTACAGAAGAACCTGAAAACTTTAGCGAAGGCAAACTCTCTAAACGACTCGCAGTTTTATTCTACCCTATTGAATCACATACACTCTATGCGAACTACTCTGAAGGATTCAATGCCCCAAGTTTTAGTGCGGTAAACACAGGGTTCAGCAATACAGCTGTGGGATATATGACGAAATCAAATCCTAATTTAAAACCTGAAACGAGTAAAAATTTTGAATTAGGATGGAACTTCAATAATGGCACACACGAAGCATCTATTGCTGTTTTTTATAGTAAATACGATAACTTTATTGAAGAGCTACAAGATGCAGGAAGAGATCCTCTCACAGGAACTATGATTTTCCAAGCAGTCAATTTAGACAAAAGTTATATTTACGGTGCTGAAGCGAAGGTTAGCCTTCCTATCACTCAATTTCAAAATGGAAATTCTGAATTAAGATTTGATGGTTCAATTGCTTATGCAAAAGGAAAAGTGAAATCTACAAAAGAGCCTATCGATAGTGTTGAACCGCTGACTGCAATTATGGGATTAAGCTATCACCACAATGAGCAAGCGTATGTTGGCTTGATGTGGAAATTGGTAAAAGACAAACCATTGAATCGCATTTCAAGTAGCTTGCAAAATTCCGGGGTAACAAGAGTCCCAGGCTATGGCACGCTTGATTTAGTTGCGGAATACAAACCCACAAAAGATATTTCAATCAATATGGGGATTTATAACATTCTAGATAAGAAATATTGGACATGGGGAAACCGTATGACACTAAAAGATCGTTACAGTATTAATCGAGGTTCTGAACCTGGAATTAATGCAGCGCTCTCACTTAAAATCAATTTCTAACTACAGCAGGCTTACACATGAAACAGATTTTATCTACTGCAATATTATTGATACTCACCTCTACGGTGAGTATCGCAAACGAACGAATTATTTCAACATCTAGTTATATTACTCAAATCATAGTTGCATTAGGAGAAGGTGATCAACTTGTTGGAATAGACTCATCAAGTCGATATTCTGATGAACTTCAAAAAATTTCTGATATTGGCTATCGTAGGGCATTATCAACGGAAGGAATCATTTCCTTAAAACCTACTTTAATATTTTTATCCTCAGATTCTGGGCCTAAAAATGTGGTCGATCAAGTAATAGGATTAGGCGTAAAAAATATTACGTTTGATCCTCCTAAAGATAGGGCTTCTTTAAATTCACTCGTATCATCCATTAGTCAAACTTTTAATGACGCCAAAAAAGGAGAAGAGATCATTAAAAATATGGATAGTGATGAAATAAAACTGAAAGAGACAAATAGTAAACGTAAACAACTTACAGGGCTATTCTTGATGGAAGAAACGGGTGAAAAAGGATCCCGATCTTTTGCAGGTGGAGAAACATTTGCAACTTTATTAATGGATCTTCTGAATATTAATAATCCTTTTAAAACACATTTCACCTCTTATAAAGACGTTGATATTGAAACTCAGGTACAACAAAATGCAGATATTGTTCTTGTTGGGAAAAGAGTCTTCTATCAGGGGAAAGATTATCTTTTTAAATTAAGAGAGCCTTCTTCTCTTGGTTGGCCAAAGGCCGTTACACCAAAATGCCTCATTGAAATAGATATTAATCAATACCTATTTTATGGAATTGATATTTATCAAAAAGCCGATAAACTCAGTGAATTCATAAACACATGTATACAAAAGGGAAAAGAGTGAACCCTTTAAGTACACAAGAACATCTCTATAAAAATATCATGATCCTTTCTCTGTTAATTATCATTACAGTAATTGGATCGGGATATATTGGTGCTCTAAAAATCACATGGAGTAATATTTTTAACTCTGAATCCATAGACTCTTATATATTTTGGCAAGTCAGATTACCTCGAATATTAGCAGCCCTACTCGTAGGAGGGGGGCTTGCTATTTCGGGAGCCGTTATGCAAGGGCTTTTCAGAAATCCACTTGTCGAACCTGGAATTATTGGTGTCTCGAGTGGTGCTGCACTTTTTGTAGCAATCACAATAGTACTCGGAAATCTTCTTTTTCCATCCATTCTTGCCTCACTAGAGGATTACGCACTTCCAGTCGTTGCATGTTTTGGTGGTTGGTTAGTAACCGCAATTCTATATTTTTTCTCTCGCCATAATCAATCCGTTAGCGTAAGTGGAATGCTACTAATTGGCATCGCGATCAACGCATTTATTGGTGCATTTTTGGGACTGCTTACCTTTCTTGCAAATGAATCTGAACTCCGATCTTTAACATTTTGGTCATTAGGAAGCCTTGGCGGATTCAACTATACAAAAATTGTGATACTAGCCACATTACAATGTGCAATTATTCCTGTTTTTCTGATCAAATCTCACGCGATGAATGCAATGCTTTTAGGGGAAAGAGAAGCAAAACATATTGGAATTAATGTTGAACGTTTAAAGCAACAGCAGATTTTAGGGGTTGCCATCTTAACAGGAAGTGCCGTTGCACTCTCTGGTGGCATTGGATTTGTCGGGTTAGTCATCCCCCATTTGATCCGTATAATCTTCGGTGCAAATCATAGACTTGTACTACCCCTATCCTATTTATTGGGAGGACTTCTTTTATTAATTGCGGATAGTTTAGCTCGTACATTAGCAGCCCCCTCCGAAGTCCCTATTGGAATCTTTACCGCCTTTATTGGCGCTCCATTTTTAGGCTATTTAGTTTATCGCCAGTCCATGAGGTAATAGATGAATGTCTTACAAGCAAATGCTTTAAAATATCATGTTAGAGGAAGACGCGGGAATAAAACCTTGATCGATGTTCCTTCTCTTCACATTAAACAAAATCAATTTACAGCATTAATTGGTCCCAATGGTGCAGGAAAAACAACACTATTACACCTTCTTTCTGGTGATACAACTCCTTCTGAAGGGGATGTTTTATTTAATGGACGCCCTTTAAAAAGTTATAGTATTATTGAGCTCTCTCAACGACGTGCGGTGTTACCTCAACTTCAGCACATCCCTTTTGCCATTAATGTTCTTGCTATTTTATCCATGGGATTAACTCCTTATGGCGTAACGCTCAGAGATAAAGCAGCACAAAGCATTGTATCATCCGTCTCTCAAGCACTTGGTTTAGAGACATTGTTAGACCAAACCTATCAAGTCCTCTCGGGGGGAGAACAGCATCGTACACAGATTGGACGTGTTCTCGTTCAAATTCTTTTCGAACTTGAACTCTCTAATGAACCTAGAGTTTTACTGTTAGATGAACCCTTTAATCATCTCGATCTCTATCACCAAAAGCATCTTCTTGCATACCTAAAGACGATTCAAGAAAAAGGGGTAACAATTATTTGTGTCATGCATGACCTTAACCAAGCACTTTATGCTGCAGATACAGCAATACTCTTAAAACAGGGAAATATTATGGGGGTTTTTGATACAGAATCGCTCAAAGATGGGAAAATTTTGGGAAGTACTTTTGGCGTTGAATTTATCACCCTTAGCAATCCCAAAATCCCAGAAGTGTACGCGCTTTCTATCTTTAACTAAACGCGCTTATTGCAGTATGATAGTACTCGCTATTCTCAATTAAATTCACTGTAATTTCAGCAATATCTTGTCGGCTAATGTACCCAGCTTTTTCAAGCGGTCGAGATATTGAGAGCTGATACTTTCCTGTTGCTGTATCGTGTGTTAATCCTCCTGGACGCAAAATTGTCCAAGGGAATGTTTTTGTGCGAAGTAAATTCTCTGCCTCTGTTTTAGCGCGTAGTGCCTCGCCTAAGAATTTCTTAACATTTTCGGAGGCCGTTTCATATTGCTCTCCTGAACCCATTGACGTCACCAAAATAAAATGTCGCAATGATGGGAGGTCCTCAATCGCATTAATAACATTGATATTCCCAATCGCATCAATTCGCTTACCTTCAGCATTTTTACCCCCTAACGTTGAAATCACAACATCAGGAGAGGCACGATAGACTGCATTTTTACAGTCTATTAGTGAAAAAGCATCGCCCTCAATAATGGTAACATTCATATCTTTTAGAGGGCTAAGATCACTTTCTTTTCTCGCCATCACAAAAATAGTATTGTTTTTAGAAATAGCATTTTTAACAATTTCTAAACCCGTATTTTTGGTTCCTCCAAACACCAATATATTACGCATAAAATGCTACCTAAAAGAGTTTGCTAAAGCATCAAATTTTTCAATCTGATCAGGAAAAATTTTACGAGACTCATCTCTACCTAAAAATACTTTAAACATAATCCCGCCTTTCGAATTCGTAAATAGAA
>CAZBKP010000068.1:0-8292 GCA_964492525.1 uncultured Cardiobacteriales bacterium | reverse complement strand
CGTTTAAACGAGATTCCGCCTCTTGCTTATCTTTTTGTTTCTTTTCAAAAATCTTGAATTGCACGTCATCAACAAGCCCTAATTGATGCCCAATCGGTGTCAAACGCTCATCTGCATTATCTTCACGCAGAATCAAACGATATTCAGCACGTGATGTAAACATTCTGTATGGGTCCTGTACGCCCTGCGTAATTAAATCATCTAACATTACACCAATATAAGACTCATGTCGCATTGGATACCATGCCTCTTTTTCCAGATAATGATTTGCTGCATTCAGACCTGCAATTAAACCTTGTGCTGCGGCTTCTTCATATCCTGTTGTACCATTGATTTGCCCTGCAAAATAGAGATGTTTAATTGCTTTCGTTTCAAGAGTGAATTTTAGCTCTCGAGGATCAAAAAAGTCATATTCAATCGCATATCCTGGTCGAGTAATATGTGCATTCTCGAGTCCGGGTATGCTATGCACAAGTGCTAACTGAATATCAAAAAGCAAACTTGTTGAAATACCATTAGGATAATATTCATGCGTTTCAAGTCCCTCTGGCTCTAAAAAAACATGGTGCTGATTCTTATCCGCGAATCGCATGATTTTATCTTCAACAGAAGGACAATATCTTGGCCCAGCTCCCTCTATAATGCCTGTATACATAGGTGAGCGATCCAAACCACTCCGAATGATTTCATGTGTTTTTTCATTCGTATACGTTGTCCAACAAGAAATTTGTCTTGGATGAGAAATCTCATTGCCATAATAAGAGAAATAGGGTGTAGGTTCATCTCCTTTTTGCTCAACCATTCCTTCAAAATTAATTGTTCGACCATCAATACGAGGAGGTGTACCAGTTTTAAGTCGACGGACGGAAAGAGGAAGTTCTCTTAATCGAGAAGCGAGAGTAATTGAAGCAGGATCTCCCATTCTCCCCCCTTTATAATTATTTAAACCCACATGAATCAAACCAGAGAGAAAAGTTCCTGCTGTCAATACAACAGAATGCCCTAAAAACCGGATACCCGACTGAGTTACAACACCTTTAATAACATCTCCATCGATAATAAAATCATCCACTTCTTGCTGAAACAGATAGAGATTATCCTGATTTTCAACATATTTTCGTATTGCAGCTTTATATAACTCACGATCACATTGTGCACGCGTCGACCGTACTGCGGGTCCCTTTGATGCGTTTAGAATTCGGAATTGGATGCCGCCATGATCTGTCGCCTTTGCCATGATACCACCAAGAGCATCAATCTCTTTAACAATCTGTCCTTTCCCAATACCACCGATCGCCGGATTACAACTCATTTGCCCTATCGTTTCAATATTATGTGTCAACAAAAGTGTTGGCACGCCTAATCGTGCAGAAGCCATAGCTGCTTCAACACCCGCATGTCCACCACCTACTACAATAACACCGAAATATTTAGGATAATTCATAAAATTCTTAATTTAAAAAAAAATCTCATCACTATTTAAAACAAAAAAACGAGCACTACAGACTCTAATGCTCGTTTATATATGCAAAACTTTTATTATTTCTTCTTAGATTGCTCTACTAAATCATTATAAGCATCTGTAAAGCCTTTCAAAGAAACATCCGCATTAATTGCTTTATCTTTTTGTGCACTATCAAAGGTAAATGAAACAATAAGCTTATTTCCTTTCTGAATTTTAGACATTAACTGATTTGATACATCAATGTTAAATGGAAGCGCCGCCATACATCCTGACTGCAAACAACGTTCAAAATTTATTTGGGTAATATCTGTTTCAATCTCTTTCTCTTTTTTATCAGCTGGATCAATATCTTTAACCTTAATGAAAATTTTACCTTTATCTGTATTTTCATTTAGACGAAGTTTAAGTCCCTCACTTAATTGAACAGCAAGAGGTGCTGTAAAAATCATTACTGGCTCTTTATCAAACATAGCCATTGAAACTCGTAGAACAGGGAGTTTTGCAGGTGCATTTTTATCAGTCTTTTTTTGTGGATTATCGATTTCTGCTTGAAAGAATGTTTGGCAGTCTTGCCCATTTCCTGTTGAGTAGCACTCAATTCCCCAATCGCCATGCTTTTTAAAGTATGTCGGAGCAGGCGCATTTTGTGCAGATGCAACAGACAAGCACGCAACAGACATCGCTGAGAGTATTCCTAATTTTTTAAAAAATGTCATTTCTCTATATCCTATGTTAAATTAGACAATTGCAGTATTTTACTGCGTTATAATCTGAATGCAATAATACCATATATATTTATTACTATAAATAAGGATATTCTATGTTGTATAATTTAAAACTATTTATCGTTTTATAGCCAAAAGGAATCGGCATGCCACAAGAAGATACATTTTTAGGAACTTTATATGTCATATCTTCGCCTTCTGGTGGCGGTAAAACGACACTAGTCAGTCAGCTCCTAGAATGTACTCCTGATATTGCAAGAGTGGTCACACATACAACAAGACCCCCAAGACCAAATGAAAAAAATGGCATTCATTACCATTTTGTATCAGAAAGTGAATTTATTGAAATGAAGGAAAATTCTGAATTCGTTGAGACTGCATCCGTATTTAATGCGCTGTATGGCACTTCATGGAAAGAAGTGAAAGATAAACTTAAAAATGGTATGGATGTCGTTCTTGTTATTGATTGGCAAGGCGCTGAGCAAGTTAGAATAAGCCATCCTGATGCCATCACTATTTTTATTCTCCCTCCTTCTTTAGATACACTTCGCGCACGTCTATTGGCAAGGAATGAAGATAGTGAAAGTGTTATTGATGGAAGAATGGAAGATGCAAGCCATCAAATTAAACATTACACTGATTTTGACTATCTTGTTATTAACGATGATTTTGACTTAGCACTTGCAAACTTAAGATCAATAGTAATGGCTCAACGATTGCTTAAAAAACATCAAGAAATTAAACATCAAGCATTAATTAATGCACTTTTAAACCCATTGTAATTAATTTTAAAGGATATATTTATATGGCACGAGTAACTGTAGAAGACTGTTTAAACAAAGTTGACAATAGATTCCAACTTGTATTAATCGCTTCAAAAAGAGCGCATCAACTTGCACTAGGTGCGGAAAGCCGACTTGATCACGATACAAATGAAAAAGTGACTGTTCAAGCGCTGAGAGAAATTGCAGAAGGAAAGATTACCCCTGATGAAATTAAGCGCATCCATATTAAACCAAAGCCTGTGATCACAGAAAGCTTTAAGCCAGATGCTCCTTTCGAATTTTAAATTCAAGGAATAAGCAATCTATGCAAAATATGCAACTCCCCGAGGAGATGAAAATTTGGAGTGAAGCGTTCCTCAATAAAATTCATCTTCTTGAATACCGAGTTAGTCAATATCTTCCTAAAGAAGATGTTGACAAGGTAAGGGATGCATGTTTCTTTGGTGCATGGGCTCATAAAGGGCAAAATAGATCCTCTGGAGAGCCTTATATTTTTCACCCAATAGAAGTCGCTACTATCCTGACAGAAGTCAGACTTGATACTGTATCAATCATTAGTGCGGTTCTTCACGATGTAATAGAAGATACAGAGGTAACATTTCAAGACATTGAAACAAAATTTGGAACTGAAATCGCTAAAATTGTAGATGGTGTAAGCAAGTTAACTCAAATTCGCTTTAGTTCAAAAAAAGAAGCTAAAGCAGAGAATTTCAGAAAAATGGTGCTTGCGATGACAAAGGATCTCCGCGTCATCATGGTCAAGCTTGCCGATCGACTTCATAATATGAGAACACTAGGTGCACTCGCACCTTATAAAAAAAGAAGAATTGCACGAGATACGTTAGATATTTATGCACCCATTGCGGCACGACTTGGTATGTTTGCACTTCAAACTGAATTAGAAAATCTCTGTTTTGCAAATATTTACCCGCTTCGTTATCGCGTATTAAATGAAGCGATTAATAAAAAACGAATTATTCAAGGTCCTGTCGTTGCTGAAATTAAAGAAAACATTCGAACTACGATTGAAAGTTTAGGTTTTAATGCAAGAGTTTCTATTAGAGAAAAACATGCTTGGAGTATTTATAAGAAATTAAATCTCAAGGGAAAAATATCCCAAATTCATGATATTTTTTCAATAAGAGTTATCGTTCAAACAGTAGATGAATGCTACAGATCTTTAGGTGTAGTTCACAATCTTAATAAACCTATTATTGGACGTTTCAAAGATTTTATTGCAATACCAAAGGTAAATGGATACCAAGGATTGCATACCGTTGTGTTTGGGGCAAATATGCTGCCCGTCGAGGTTCAGATTAGAACGCGCGATATGCATCTAATTGCAGAAATCGGCGCCGCCGCACATTGGCGTTATAAAGAAATTCATGATGAGCAGAGTCATAATCAAGCAAAAACTAAATTATGGCTTGACTATGTTACAGAACTTCAAAATAGCATGAGCTCATCAGAAGAATTTATGGAATCGATGAAAGCAGACCTATTCCCATCAGAAATCTATGTTTTTACCCCCAATGGAAAGATTATAGAGTTGCCTAAAGGTGCAACACCAATTGACTTTGCATATTCAATCCATTCAGATATTGGTAACACTTGTATCTCAGCAAAAATCGATTCTAATTTAGCACCTTTAAATCAAATTCTTCTAACAGGTCAAACCATAGAGATTCAAACAAGC
This sequence comes from uncultured Cardiobacteriales bacterium, assembly GCA_964492525.1. Classification (GTDB taxonomy): domain Bacteria; phylum Pseudomonadota; class Gammaproteobacteria; order Cardiobacteriales; family Wohlfahrtiimonadaceae; genus Wohlfahrtiimonas. The sequence goes on along the minus strand of CAZBKP010000068.1, from coordinate 3,621 downwards.
CCATCTGCAAAACCCAATCCAGCTTGGCTAGAATTTGCTAGAACTGCAAAAGCTCGCTCAGCAATTCGAAGCTACCTTAACAAACTCTCTTTTTCTGATGCGATTAGTACTGGAAAGGAATTATTAAAGAATGCTCTAAAAATACGTAATATTGACCCTAACCAAATTGATCAATCTTTTTTGCTTAAACTTGTGAGAGAGTTACAATTCAGCTCAATTGACGAAATGTATGCTGAAATTGGTTATGGTAGACGCCCTTCTGGATTTATTATAAATCGGCTTTCTGCACATGGTCTTCAGTTCAGTTACCATGGATACTATTCTGTTGATGAACAAGAAATATCAGCCCCCCCTGAACTAACCCTTGCTATTAAAGGCGCCGATGGACTCCATATCTCTCTCGCTCAATGCTGTTACCCTCTTCCTGGTGATGATATTATAGGCTACGTTAATAGCAGAGAAGGCGTTACCGTTCATAGAGCAAATTGCGGACATATTGAGGAGTACAAAAACCATCCTGATCGCTGGAAGTCGCTATCTTGGAAGAAGAACACTAAAGAAACCTTCCCTGTCCAACTCTTTTTTGTGATCAAAAATAGACAAGGTACTATTGCAGAAATCACATCTGAAATGACAAGATTAGATATCAATATTACTAATTTACAATCTAAAGCGATTAACAAAGATTACAGCTTCTTGTGGCTAATTGCCAATGTAATCGATCGAAAGCACTTAGCTGATATATTGAGACATCTAAGACAATTGCAAAGTGTTGTTAGAGTCAGTAGAAAAGAGTATGAAAACATCAAATATTAGAATATGGTTAACAAAACATATTAAAACAATTAAGGTTTTTACCTTATTTGCCTTATTATCCATCGCGATGGGAATGGCATTTTTATTTTTTTACTCATCTGCGGTAACAACAAATATATCGTACTCTCTTTATGATTACTTTTTAAATAAGAAATCCAACTCTTTTCCAAAACATAACGATATTGTTTTGGTCACGATCGATGATTTAAGCATTAAAGAGTCAGGAATGGCATGGCCCTGGCCACGATCCTACCACGCTGGGCTTATTAATGCACTCACTCGAGCCGGTGTGAAAACGATAGCATATGATATCTCGTTTAGTGAACCAAGTAGCAATGATGCAGTGCTTAAAAATGCGATTATTAATAATGGATCTGTCGTTTTCCCTTTACAATCAAAATACACTTTAAATGATGAATATCCATTCTATGATGTTGCTCTATTTGGCCATGTAGAAGTTCCCGTTGACAATGATGGTGTTACTCGTTATGTAAAGCTATTTAATCAAAAAACACCTAGCTTTGCTCTCACAATACTCAATCATATTAATGCTAAAGAGCGATTGGACTATGGCAATAGATTAAAATCAAACTTAAACAGCAAGAATTACTTCGCGCCTTTTATCTATCCTCCAAAAGGATCATATCCTGAATATACTTTTTTTGACGTTCTTTCAGGAAAAATAGAACCTGCTAAACTTAAAGATAAAATTGTTTTTGTGGGTGTGACTGCTACAGGCATAGGTGATCGAATTAGATCCTCTTCTTTGGATAACAATCTATTCATCTCTGGGCTTGAACTACAAGCAGATATATTTGATGCACTTCGCTCAGACCAATTAACCTATATGGTTCCAGAAAGTGCAAGCGCGATAATCAATATATTATCTATTTTAATAATTGCATTAGTCGCATGTCTTGCCGCACCACTCACAACCATAATTGTTTTATTAATCTACGTTGGCATTTTATTCCTTCTTTCCTTTATCGTTTTTTATTACACAGGATATTGGTATTCATCTGCATACGTTTCTTTAGCGATGACTGTTGTCATTTTCTTATTCAGCACAATAGGGATCCACATTAGACTCAAAAATGCCAATCGCTCGCTTAATCTCAATGTTGCGGATCGAACACGAAAACTTGTGATTTCTAATCTTCGATTAGCACAAGAAATCCAAGAAAAACAAGAGGCTGAAAGCACATTAAGAGAGAGTGAAATTCGTTTACGATTATTACTGGATGGCATCAAAATTGGTATTGTTACAATTGATGCGGAAGGGCACATCATTACTGCAAATAAAACCGCTCTACTTTTCTTCAACCTTTCACTCAGCGATATAAAATCCCATAAAATCGACACCTTTTTTAAACGTGATGCGGCTCATGGAGGGGAATTCATTATTACTAAAGACATTACTGAGCGACTTCAAAACATTAATAATGTCGCAGAAGTAGAATGTATTTTGGTAAGTAGTTATGAGAAATCAGGAATTCCTGTTGCCTTACTCTTTTCTCGATTAAATAGTCGGAGAGGTGAGGTCAATTTTTCATGCATTATAAGAGATATCAGTGATCAAAAACGTTCTGAAATTATTACCCAAGAATTTGTCGCAACAGTTTCTCACGAGTTACGCACACCGCTCACTTCCATCCGTGGCTCTTTAGGTCTAATTAATAGTGGAGTTTCAGGAGAAATTCCTGAAAAAGCACAACATTTATTGAGTGTTGCACTGAGAAATAGCGACCGTCTTCTTAACCTTGTCAATGATATTTTAGACATACAAAAAATTCAGTTAGGAACTTTAGATTTTCATCTTAAAGTGATTGATATTGTTGATATTGTAAAGCAATCGATTGAAGTTAATGAAGCTTACGCACAAAGTTATCAAGTTAAAATTATTTCTAACCTTCCACAATATCCGATTTATATCTTAGGTGATAGTGATCGTTTAATTCAGGTAATGAGCAATCTTCTATCTAATGCCTCAAAATTTTCACCTTCAGGTGGTGAAATTGATGTCAAAGTATCATTAGAGGGAAATAAAGTATTAGTGAGTGTACAAGACCAAGGTGTGGGGATTCCCGACTCATTCAAGCCAAAAGTTTTCCAAAAGTTTTCTCAAGCAGATGATGCAAAACATCGTTCAAAAGGAACGGGACTTGGACTAAGTATCACAAAAGCACTCATTGAACGAATGAGTGGAACAATCAACTTTTCATCTGAAGAAGGAAAAGGAACACTTTTCTATTTCTACCTCCCCCTTGTTCCGATGAACAAACTGAATGAATTTATCTCAGAACAAAGAGCAAATAAGGATATTTATCTATGATTAAAACGGACAAAGCTGTACATTTCCTTGGCGGAATAACTATTGACCAATTTCTAAAAGAGTATTGGCAAAAGAAACCTCTTTTTGTAAAAAATGCATTCCCAAATTTTAAAGATCCTGTTACTCCCGATGAAATTGCAGGGTATTCGTGTGAAGAAGAGATTCCCTCTAGAATGGTACTAGAAGACGGGGGAGTCCGCCCTTGGGAACTCCGTTTAGGACCTTTTAAAGAGAGTGATTTTGCAAAACTTCCTGAGAAAAACTGGGTGCTTCTTTTAAATGATTTCGAAAAATTCCTACCTCAATTAAGATCACTTTCAGATCCCTTCAAATTTATTCCTGAATGGCGCCTTGATGATGTTCAGGTGAGCTATGCTGTGGATGGTGGGAATGTTGGAGCGCATTGGGATGATTATGATGTTTTCTTAATTCAAGGAATGGGAAAGAAACATTGGCGTATTAGCTATGATGAT
>CAZBKP010000067.1:0-8380 GCA_964492525.1 uncultured Cardiobacteriales bacterium | reverse complement strand
AATTAAAGAAGATTTTCGTTGGAGATACCTCTGGAAAAATGTACCGTATTGATATCAACAATTCTACTACACTTGAATATGATTCTCCTGTAGTGATTTACGAACCACTCTCGACAGATGCAAACAATCCTATTACAGTAAAACCAATCTACACTGTAGAAAAGAATCAAGGGTGGTTGTTCTTTGGAACAGGACGTAATAGTGATGAAACTTACGATAGAGGAGATAAATCAAAAGTACTTCAATATGCCGTTGCAATAAAAGATAATAATCAGACAACTCCTTTAAACCCAAGTACTCTAGCTAAACGTACACTTAAAGTAGACCCAAGTTCGTCTGAAAAACTTATTATTGAAGCAGATAGTGCGTCCTCTACATATCAAAACAATGGTTGGATTGTGCCTTTGAAACTAGAGGGTGATACTGAAAATACTGGAGAACGTATCGTAAAAGGACCTCGTTATGCAAGTGGAAATATTTTCTTTACTACATGGGGCTTAACAGAGTACAGATCTACAGATCCTTCTGTTAAATCTGATCCATGTGTTTCTGACGATTCTTTCTCTAAACTCATTACATTAAAAACTACCACTGGACTAATAGGTGGCTTATATTATCAAGACCAGAATACAGCGGGCATTATTAACGTCGGGAGTAATTTAGGTGCTCCTGCAGGTTCAGGTATTACTGATCAAGGGGGGTTATCTGGTGGTGATACAGGTAAGACTACCTTAGACAAAGGAACTCTTAATGAAATTAATTCTGCAGGTGGGTCCACAAGTAGTGAAGGTAAAATTGAGAGTAGTAATGGTAGAACTGAAGTCAATATGTCTACTGATTCTGGGGATACCAAAAATTTGGAATTTGCGGGCGATGAAGCAAATAATCCTATCAAGCCCAGTAGAACATCATTTCAGCGTTTAATGTAATTATCTTGATATTATAAAAACAGAAGAGGCTACAAATGTAGCCTCTTTTTTTATTCAAGTTCAGTTCCTGCGGTTTCCTTAATCATAAAAATACCGATTAAACTAATAACCATAGTGGCAATAACATAAAATGCTGGCGCTAATAAGCTTCCTGACCATTTGATTAAACCTGTAACAATCATCTGTGCAAATCCACCAAAAATTGCAACAGATAAGCTATATACAATCGAAAGTCCTGTTGCCCTAACCCTACTTGGAAAAATCTCGGCACATACTAAAATACTTGGCGTTGCATTAAAGGCTAACAAAATAGACATTACAAAAACTGAAGCATATAACGTCATTAGTGACAAATGTGTTGTCAATAGAACAAACATTGGATAAATAAGTAAGATCGTTAAGATACGAGACCATAATATAATAGGTTTACGCCCGATTTTATCTGAAAGCATTCCTGCAAATGTTACTGTCAGAACCTGCACTAAAGCGGCAATACATGAAGCGATAACACCATAGCGCAAATCAACATTGAGCTCTGCAATTGCAAAATTAGCGACATAAAAAAGTGTAATATAGGTCGGAACCGTAGCACCTAGTGTGATTAAAATTCCAGCTATTAACGCTCTAGAATGCTTATTAAATACTTCCGATAGGATATGTTTTGTTGAGTCCGTTTTAGCAACCTCCGTTTTTGTTTCAGGGAGTGTTTTTCGTATATAAAGTGCAGCTGGAATAATCACAAGACCAATTGCAAACCCCAAACGCCATCCCCAACTTTCTAATGCAGGCTGATCATCTGCTAACCAAAAACCAATCGAAACACCAACAATTGAGGCAATGAGAGTATTCAACCCTTGACCAAACAGTTGCCAACTCCCATAAAATCCTCTATTTGAATTGTCTGCATATTCCATCAGCATTGTGGTTGACGCGCCAAACTCTCCACCTAATGCAAATCCTTGCATCAATCTTGCTAACATAATCAAAACTGTTGCATAAACTCCTATTTGTTCATACGTTGGCGTAACCACAAATAAAATTGTACCCAATGCCATTGTCCACAATGTGAATAATAGTGCGGGGCGTCGACCAAATTTATCAGCATATAGTCCGATTAAAATTGCACCAAGTGGACGCGTTACAAATCCAACGCCAAGCGTTGCAAATGAAAGCATCAAGCGTTCAAAGTCATTCGTGCCTGGAAAAAAAAGTTTTCCAAGTAAAACAGCAAATGTGCCATAAATTGCAAAATCATAAAATTCGATGGCATTCCCCATAGTAATGCCTGCAATATTTTTTGCTTTTGTAAGTTTTGTATCATTTTTTGAGAGTGTTAATGCCATATTTTTCCTTTAATTATTGTAAATATTTTTCGACTAATTTGACCCATAACGATGCAACAATAGGTATAATTTCATCATTAAAATCATATTTTGGATTATGTACCGAACATCCATTTTTACCTTCTAATCCATTTCCAACGAAAAGATAAGTTCCTTTAACTTTCTGAAGCATGAAAGAGAAATCTTCACTTGCTGTAATTTGGGGAAAATTCGAAATAAGTTGATCTTCTCCAAAAAGATCAATTGCTATAGATTTTACAAATTCTGTCTCTTTCTCATCGTTTTCCAATACTGGATACAGGCGTTGATAATCTACAATTGCTTCCGCGCCATAGCTTTTTGCCTGCATTTCCACCACTTCTTTAATTTTAGTTTCAACCATTTCTTGAACTTCTGGATTTAAAGTTCTTACACTTAATTCTAATTTTGCTTCATGAGGAATTACATTATTTGCTTCGCCTGCATGAAAAGAACCCACTGTAATGATCGCCATTTCTAAAGGATTTAGACTACGAGATATAATCGTCTGCATTGCCATCACGATTGAAGATGCTACCACAACAGGATCAACGCTTAGATGAGGTAATGCACCATGTCCGCCTTTACCTCGTACCGTAATCGTAACATTATCAGAAGATGCCATTGCCGCACCTGAACGAATACCTATTTTTCCTGTCTCAAATCCTGGCATATTATGAAAGCCAAAAATTGCATCACAAGGAAATTTTTCAAATAATCCATCTTCGATCATTTTAGATGCGCCACCCCACCCTTCTTCTGCAGGCTGAAATATAAAATTGATCGTTCCTTTAAAATTTCGATGCTCAGAAAAATAACGTGCAGCCGCTAAAAGTGTTGCAGTATGTCCATCATGCCCACATGCATGCATTTTCCCTTTTACTTTGCTTGAATAAGGTAATTCTGTTTCTTCTGTAATTGGCAACGCATCCATATCTGCACGCAACCCAACTGTAGGACCTTCACCATTTTTAATTTGCCCAACGACACCCGTGATGCCTATCCCTCTTGTTACCTCTACTCCCCATGATTTCATAAGATTGGCTACAAGATCACTTGTAGCATGCTCTTCAAAACCAATTTCTGGATTCTCATGAATTTGATGACGGATATGAATGATTTCCTCTTGAATCTCTGCGATCTCAGGTAAAACTATATTCATGTTTTATCCTCCTAAATTAAAAACAGAACAAAAAAAAATAGCACACAATGCTATTTCATTCAATCTAGAACCCTAGCATTAATTTTAATTACTAGGGTTTTTATATATATTTGTATTATCTACGGTTCTATCGGAGTACGTTTGGCAACACAATGGTTAACCACAAAAAAGATAAATGTTCCGAGAAAAATAATGCCTATTGCGAGATAAAAAGCATACAATTTTGATCCTGTTACATCCGATATAAACCCCGTGAGGGATGGGACAATGACAGATGCGGACATTCCAAAAAAGTTAAATACACCATATGTAGTTGCAACACTTTTTCGATTCGCAAACTGACTTAACCACGCAATAATAATGGGTTCTACTGCAAGTTTACCAAAGAAGCCATAAGCTATAATTCCAATCACAACATAAGCCTGATGTGAAGCTGTAACGGTGAACAATAGCATTAATGCAGCAATTATTTCCAAACCAACAATTAATTGGATCTTATATTTTGGGAGTTTATCCGCAAGATGACTAAATACTAGTGCGCCTGGAATTGCAGTAAAAAATACAAGTGATGATGCAAGTCCCACCGCTGTCCCTTCAAACCCTTTTTCTGTTTCTAGAAAATTAGGAAGCCATGTGTCAATTAGGTAGTAAGTATATAACGTTGAGAAATACAAAATATAAGCTGCAATCATTTGCGGCTTAAACAAATCTTTTACATTAAATTTATGAGCAATTTCCTCAACTTCTTCTGAAAGATGGATTGAATGAGGTGCTTTTTCACTTTTGAGATATTTGGCAAATACAAATACAAGAATTAGGATAAAGACAAAAGTAGCCCATAAAAGCGACTGCCAAGGAAGAATACCCTTTCCTACAAAATAACTTGCAGAAACTAAACCTAATCCACTACCAATAGCTGTACCACTATTCACAATTGCTGTTGCTAAGCTCTTTTTATTCTCAGGGACATACTGCGTTGTTAACGAGTAGGCAACACCATAAAATGTACCACACCCTAACCCTGCTAAGATACTTCCTACGTACAAAACTGTTAATGAAGTTGAAAGTGCAACAATTAGAGCACCAATAGCAAATAATAAGAAGCCTGGGATAATCACCTGCTTCTTACCCAATTTATCGACAATTATTCCTGACGGAATCTGCATACAGACATATCCGAGGAAATAAAAGCTCGAAATATGCCCAAGTTGTGCATTGTTTGCTCCACCAAAAAATTCACTAATAATGGGATAAATGGGGGTTAATACTGTTCGATAAATCCAAATAACAATCCAACTAACTGTAAGGATTACAACAATTTGCTTCCAGTAAGGAAATCTTGATTCTGATGTAGATAATGTATTCATAATAAGTTACGACCGTAAATAATAGCGATAATTGATATTTATATATTAGTACCTATATAAAAGATATTGATGTATTGATGAGATATTTTAAAAAAAAGCCCCCATAGAAAGAACATAAATGGGGGCTTTATTACTTAATAATTACTTCATTAAAACCTATTTGTTCTCGAAGATTGTTCCTTTTTTGAAAGGAGAATCTTTAAAGAAGTACTTGGTAATGATGATGTAGGCAAGTCCACCAATGATAAATCCAATTAACCAAGCAAGTTTAATTTCTATAAAGGCACACCCAGCACCAATCAACATTGCAATAACTGCCGCTTTATTTGATCCTGCAAATTGGCCTTCTAGATTATAGAGTTGAGTAATATCAATTTTTTGTTTTCTGAACACATAATACTCAAGCAAGATAATCGCAATAATTGGACCTAAAAATGCTGAGTAAGTATAGATAAAATATTGGAACGCCTTAGCATCTTCATTCTTAACCAAGAACCAAGGACAAGATGCAATCGCTAAAATACCTGTTATTACTACAGCCACTTTATACTTAATCTTAGTTAATAATGTAATCACATAAGTAGGTGGAACAATATTTGCAACCATGTTCACCGCAATTGCTCCAAGAACAATGAATGCATTCACGGATGTCGTAATATAGTGATTGGTTACAATCTCGTTAAATCCATCTACAGGATTAATCATTCCTGTTGCACTTGCAAGCATTACACCAATAAGTAAAACAAAACCGTACGCAAGTGTAATGGGAATAAAATATAAGAGGCCACGTTTTGCGTTGGTAAATCCAGGTCTTAATTCACGAGAATAGTCGGCAGCACTTAAGAATATCGCCGCATAGTTCCCCAGAAACATCAATATTGCACCAAAGAAAGGTAATCCCCAAGAGCCTTCTACATTAACCCAATGCTCTTTAATCTTAACCATGTGCTCAGGTTGCAATAAGAGGTAAAAGACGTAGCATAGTGCACAAACAACCACAATCGAAATTAGCATCTCAACCCACTTAATCGCATGAAAGCCGTAAATAGAGAGCGCTATTTGAATTCCCTGTAATACTACAAAGCTGACAAATATGTTATCAAATGCGCCATCAGTTGCGACAATAATAATCTTATTTAGTGCGGTAGCACCTATCCAACTTTGGAAACCGTACCAAACAATTGCGGGTACTCCACGCATTAAAGAAGAGATAATGGCACCTTTGGTTCCAAACGACATTCGTAGTTGAACAACATAAGGAATACCTGTTCGATATCCTAATCGATCATTTAAAGCAAACAATGACGAAATAATTGCAATCGAAATTAAAGCAGCCGCCACAGCTTGATTAAAGTTCAATGTCGCAATTCCAGCAACTACTAAACTCGCACCAAGCGTCATATTTCCAAGGTTGATACCGTCACCAACCCACATAAACATATAATCAATAGGACCTACATTTCGGTCTTTATCTCTTTTAGGCTTAAGAGAGCTATCAATCTCCGCTGTATCAATGATGTCATCTACTGTTCTCGAACTTGGATCTTTGCTTACCATAATCTGCATCCTTAAATATATAAAAAAAGAGGCATTTAAAAAATAAATGCCTCTTGATAACGCTACTACCTGTGAATGAATTGCCCTTTTGCACCTTCAACAACACCGTTCTCTAATGTATAAACTGTGTTACCACGAACAATAGTACGTGCAATTTGTGCACCGATCGTTCTTCCCACATATGGGCTAAACTTATTACGGTACTCTAAATCTTCAGCTTTTAATACATAAGGAGAATTTGGTTTGATGAAGACAAAGTCAGCATCTTTACCAATTGAGATTGCACCTTTTGAAGGTAATCCAAAACGATCACAAGGATTCTTTGCAATCACATCAGCAAACTTTTTAAGTGTCATTCCTCTCTTTTGAACCGCTTCATCAAAGAAAAGATCCACGTTATTTTGAACACCAGAGATACCACCCCATGCATCAAATGCATTTGTCTTATCTTTAAGATCAGGCGTACATGGTGAGTGATCTGAAACTGCTGTAATCACAGCACCCGACATCAAATATTTCCATAAACCATCTTGGGCTTGTTGATCACGAATTGGAGGTGAACATTTTGCAGACATACCAATTGAATCTAATTCATCCGTTGTGAAGTAGAGGTAATGGATACAAGTTTCGCAAGTGACATCCACGCCTTCCTCACGCGCCTTAATGACTTCTTCTACACCTTCAGGACATGCTACGTGACAAATGTGAGTACGACAACCTGTTAATTTTGCGAAGAAAATAGCACGTCTAATCGCTTCAACTTCAGTAAATACAGGACGGCTTGCAACATAAGCAGCAAGTGTTGTTTCTCCACGCTCTTTTGCTTCTTTACCTAATGCATCTGTTATCGCAGCATTTTCTGCATGAATCGCTAATAACTTACCTGTTTTAGCAATTTGTTTCATTCCTTCATACAATGCATAATCATTAACGTTAGCAAAATCACCTTCAAGCGTAGGATCACCACAGGTTGCCATAAAGCACTTATAAGCAACAACGCCCCCTTTATCTAATTCTTGAATACCGCCATTTAAATTGAATGGTACTAAACCACCAAATGATGCAACATCAACATACAATTTATCTTTACCCGCATCATATTTTTTCTGGAGACTTGCACCATTAACAGTTGCAGGTAATTGGTTTAGAGGCATTTCAACAAAAGAGGTTACGCCACCTTTTGCACATGCTTTTGTTCCTGTTACATAACCTTCCCAGTCTGCACGCACGCCTCCTGGATCAGTAATATGGACATGAACGTCTACCATTCCTGGGCTAACGATTAATCCTTTCGCATCAATTACTTCTTTTGCAGTCCCTTCTAAAGAAGGTGCAATCGCAGCAATCTTGCCATCTTTGACTGCAACATCAACAAGAGATTCTCCTGTTTCTAAAATCACTAACCCATTTTTAATAATTACGTCATAACTCATATTTAGTCTCCTGAGTATATATAGATAAACATCTCAATTATTTTTTAGAAAATTGATCCGTTCGTTAAATTAATTATAGGACAAAAATTAAAAAAACTTTTTTACTACTTCTTTTTAATTTCTTTTAAACCTAGATTTAAAGCCATTCTGACTTTAGTTGATCGAAGTATATTACAACTCCTATCATTATTCTAATTTTTTTTATAATGCTTTTATTAACTCAAATCAACTTCTAGACTTGAGATTTATTTATATTTTTTTATTTTATTACAATTATTATAAGACTACATAATGCATCCCAATGTCTTTAAAAGATTTTTTATTTTCTGTAAGGTTTCAAAAATTTTAAAATTATTTTTCTGTCATAACTCAATGAATATTAATATAAAAAAAATGTATCGAATAAGTTATTATTATAAGATTATTTTTTATACTTATTATTAGAAATTTAATTTCTTGTAGGTTATACATATAACCTACTACAAGAACATGTTTATTTAAGATTTGTAGTAGGTCTTTTTGTTTTTACATCGAATATACAATTGACGTTCCTGGCCCAAGTGGAATTCCA
>CAZBKP010000066.1:0-8451 GCA_964492525.1 uncultured Cardiobacteriales bacterium | reverse complement strand
CGACTGAGGAGACCATTACCTATGGTACAGGCAATGAAGCTATCACTAAGAAACTGGGTTATGATCGAGAAGGGAGTGAGCTAGTCATCAGACCTCAGGCAGCCTTTATGAAAGTTATTTGAATTTTTATGCTATTAAATTTACCTTATTTTTAAAATAGATTTTATCGGGCGTTCAATTTTCAAATAAGGTGCTATCTTAATTATAAGATTCAGTTCTGAGTATGCACTCGTGAAATTAAGTTTTTAACTATTTTGTCATTTTTAATTTTCACATCCAATCACTTTGTCAGAAATAGTTTATATCTATTTTGTTACATTTTTCAAAAATAAAGCTAAAAATCCATGTTTTCACCCCTTAATAGTCCATAACTATTTTGTCCGTCCACAACCATAAATCGACCCCATATCAGGTATGAACAATCGTTGATATAGTTTTGAAGCCGCATTATCTGTCATTCCTGCAATGAAGTCACAGACGATCCTGTTAGGATTTTTCTTTTCTTGTTGATAGAGTTCAAAAAAATAATCTCCCATAAAGAGAGGATTCTCGCTCAGAACATCGAAAAGTTCACGAATTAATTTTCGTGATTTGTACTCTAATGTTCTTACTTTTGCAGTTGCAATAACATTATTAAAGACTAATTTAGTTACGTGTTCTAATGCTATCTTTGCATCTTCTTGTAAATCAACATTAAGCTTCAAAAGAGGAGATTCAAATTCTTTTTGGGAGATAAGAATAGAGTGTTTAATAAAGTAGCCAATGATCATGCTTACAGCCCATTTTCGCTCCCTCTCTTTTTTTGAGAAGAAATTTGTGCGATAAAAATCGAGTCCATATTTGCTCTCTTTATCAGTAATAGGGCACCTGATCCCTTTTTCTAACAATGGTGTGACAACATAATTATCCCAATCCTCTTTAGTGATAAGTTTCATTGCGAGCATATCTTCGAAATCATGCACACCATAGGTAATATCATCTGCAAGCTCCATGATAGAGCAATCAAGGGACTTATAGAGGGATTGATAATGCTTCTCAGGATTCTCTTTGTTTATCGTGCAGAATTGTTTTTTATCCGATTCGCTAAAAGGCTCGATGATCCATTCAAAAATATCTCGTTCACTATCAAGTAAACATTTGGGTGGCTTTTCTGCGCCAACGTTAGGGTTATAAGCGTCTGAATAAAATATGGGATATTTAATGACACCTAAAAGAGTTCTTCGTGTTAGATCAAATCCATTATTGAAAGAATATTCTCCAAGCTTTGTTAAAATTCGGAGTGTCTGCCCATTTCCTTCAAAGCCTCCATGCTCTTGCATGCAATAGTTAAGTGTTCTTTCACCATCATGCCCAAAGGCAGGGTGACCAATGTCATGTGCACAACCAATAGCTTCAATCAAGTTAGCGTTTGGAAGGAATGGCATATTTTCGGCACTGACTTGTTTTTTGAGTTCCAATAAAATTCCTGTAGCGATTTGTGCTACTTCCAAACTGTGGGTCAATCTATTTCGATAAAAATCACTTTCTCCAATATTAAGAACTTGGGTTTTGCCTTGAAGACGTCTAAATGCTGAAGAGTTTAATATTCTAGCTCGATCGTAATGAGCGGCTTCTTCATCTGATTGTGGTTTAACTGGACGAGCTTTTGCATCATATGATTTACGAAGGTTCCAAGCATTCATTATTTAGCCTATTTGATTGTTATTAGATGACGTAATTTACCATATTTAGCGAATACATTTTTAATTCTCATCAAAGCAATACGTTTATCTCATTAAATTATTGAAACTAATTGCTTGACAGATATAAAGAAGATGATTATATTAAATACATATAAAACATATATAAATAGTATGAATAGGTGGTTTATGGTTGCTCACATTATTGATTTTTTGACATTAGGCGATAATTTCAGCACGGCTGAAATGAGAGAAGTATGGTCAGAAAAAAATAGATTAAAAAAACAAGTCGATGTAGAAATTGCTTTAGCCCTTGCTGAAGGTGAGTTAGGGATTATCCCAATAGATGCTGCGAATGAGATCAAGGAAAAAGCAAATGCAGAGGATATTGACCTATTGTCACTTGCAGAAGATGTTAAAAAGTTAAAGCATTCATTTATGGCAACGATTAATACACTTCAAAAGCAGAGTGGAAAGTCAGGAGAGTATATTCATTATGGTGCGACCACTCAGGATATTGTCGATACTGCAACGGTTTTACAGTTAAAAGAGTCTTACAGAATTATATGGAGAGATGTTCAGCAGGTTGCAAATGCTTTAAAAGTACTGTCAGAAAACCATAAAAATACGATCATGGTGGGAAGAACGCATGGAATGCAAGCACTTCCAATCACTTTTGGCTTTAAAGCTGCAATTTGGTTAGATGAATTTAAAAGGCATCTTGAACGATTAGACGAGTTACGACAAAGAGTTTTTGTCGGAAATATTAATGGAGCGGTTGGTACGCATGCTTCTATCGGTATATTAGGAAGAAAAGTAGAGGAAAAAGCACTTGGTTTTCTTGGACTAAATATGCCGAATATCGGATGGCAATCGTCACGTGATCGATTTTCTGAATATGCCTCAACTCTCGCTTTAATCAGCGGATCTCTAGGAAAAATTGCAAACGAGTTTTATAACTTAATGCGTACAGAACTTAATGAAGTTGAGGAGCCTTTTGTTGCAGGAAAGATTGGGTCTTCTACGATGCCCCATAAGCGTAACCCTGCGATTTTAGAGGGCATTGCAAGTTTAACGGAGCCTGTCTACAAAAGTACGTCTCTTATTTATGAATCTATGAAAGTCGAACATGAGAGAGATGCAATGAGTTGGCGAGCAGAATGGATTGCCTTACCTGAGGTGAATTTATATCTGTCGGCACAACTTCAATCCATGATTTACGTACTCAAAAACATCAAAGTAAATACTGCACAAATGCGGAAAAATCTAGAGATTCAACAAGGATTATTATTATCTGAAAAGGTGATGTTTGAACTGGGTAAAAAGCTTGGAAAACAGAGCGCCCATGCTGTGGTTTATGACTGCTCAATGCGTGCATTCGAACTGAATAAGTCATTTAAAGTAGTGTTACTTGAGAATCCTATTATTATTGATGCAAATATTTCGGAAGATGACATTCATCACTGGCTCGAAACAGATCAATATCTTGGTTGTGCAATTGAGAGTATTAATGTTGTCATTTCTTCAATAGAACACTCACAATTATTGGAGAAAGAAAATATATGAAATTTATCACAATCAATGAAGATCGTGCACGAGAATATCATGCATTAATTACGGATGCTTATGCCTCTACCTTAGCACTTGGAATTAATTTTAAAGCATCCACAGTCTCCATTGATGAAATCATTTTGCATCTTCAATCGACAGCGGTCTATGGCATTGAAATGGATGGGCAATTAGTCTCAACACTTAGCATACGTTTTCCATGGAGCCACAATCCTGCACCTTATAGATATCCACATTTGGGATGGCTCGCTACAGGAAGCCAATATAAGAAGCAGGGATTGAATCTAAAATTATACAACTGGGTTGAAGAAAATATTCTTAAAGCACAATTAAGAGCTCCCTCTGTCACATTAGGAACTGCGAAAAGCCATCCATGGCTTGTCGAATTTTATCAAAAAATAGGATTTAAAGAGATTGGCACTGCAGAATTAGGGCGAGGTCATACCACGATTTATATGGAAAAATTTTTACAACATTGATTAATACATCAAAAAGGGAGCATGAAAATGAGAGCAAATAGGGTTGTTATTCTTGGATTGATTTTTAGTATCTCCGCATTTATCGCGGGATGCCAAAAAAATGAAGAGACACCGAGCACTTCTCAAGCGGTAAAAGAGACTCAAGAAGTAATTAAATTAGGGGCGACAGGACAAAGTTACCCAAATAGTTTTGTTCAAGATGGAAAACTCGTTGGATTTGATGTTGAAGTTGCAGAAGCCATTGCCAACAAAATAGGTGCTAAAGTCGAATGGACAAAGGCTGAATTTTCTGGATTGATGGGGCTTTTAGACTCAGAAAGACTCGATAGCGTCGCAAATGTGGTTGCAATCACGGAAGCTCGAGAGCAAAAATTTAATTTTACAGAACCCTATAGCTATTTAGGTAGCCAAGTTGTGACACATACGAACAATACGGATATTAATGATCATAAAGATTTAGTAGGCAAAACCGTTTCAGGTGTATTGGGTTCTAATAATGTTGCAGTATTACAAAAAGCCTTTCCAAATGGCGAGGTTATATTAAGAACTTACGAAACCCGAGATGGCGCAATGCATGACTTAGTCGCACAAAGAGTAGATGGATATATTAATTCCAAGCCGATTCTATTAGCTGAAATTAAAAGAAATAACCTTCCTTTTAAAATGGTTGGCGCACCACTTGCGATGGAGCGCGTAGGATTTCCGTTTCATAAAAATGCTAAAGGAGAAAAGTTAAGAGATCAATTTAATACAGCATTAAAGGCGCTTCAAGATGATGGGACGATTAAGGCTATTTCAATTAAATATTTTGGTGAAGATATTTCGATTCCTTAACTTTTATTTTGCGAATAAATGGATCTATTATGAAATTTGATTTTAGTTACTTTCTATCTGTATTCCCAGAGATACTGCCTTATGTCCCAACGACAATATTTATTTCGTTAACTTCAATGGGGTTTGCGGTAACAATAGGGCTTATCATCGCTTTGATCAGGGAAGGTAAAATTCCATTAGTAGATCCTTTATTAGCGTTGTATATCTCTATATTTAGAGGAATTCCTACCGTTGTTCTGTTGTTTATTATTTATTATGGACTCGCTCAAATATTTCCCATTTTTAAATTAGTTCCTGCAATTGTCGCTGCGATTTTATGCTTTAGTCTTAAATTTGCAGCCTATTTGGCTGAGATATTTCGAGCAGGATTGCAATCTGTAGATTTTGGTCAGAAAGAGGCGAGTCTCTCTGTAGGTCTAACGACGTTTCAATCCTATAGGCGAATCATTCTTCCTCAAGCGTTTATTAATGCGCTACCTGGTGTTGGAAATATGTTTATCTCCTTAATTAAAGACTCCTCTGTAGCTTTCTTTGTGGGCGTTGCAGAACTTCTTGCAGCAGGAAAATTATTAGCAACAAATAACTATAAATTCTTGGAAACCTATCTTGCGGTAGGGTTAACGTATTGGGTAATTGTCGTTTTATACTCTTGGTTCCAAAAGTGGCTCGAAGCAAAATTACAGTCACCCTATCGGAGAGGGTAAGGAATGTTAAAAGTAAAAGAACTTAAAAAGCAATTTGGAAGTAAAGTGGTTCTCTCAAATATTAATCTTAACGTCAATGAGGGAGAAGTCGTTGCCATCATTGGTCCTTCTGGATCTGGGAAATCCACTTTTTTAAGATGTTTAAATTTATTAGAAAGACCCGATTCAGGCATTATATCCATCAACAATGTTGAGTGTGATATCCGCCATAGTGGACGAAAAATAGAGCGACAACTTAGGTTGCAGACATCTATGGTTTTTCAGCACTACAATCTTTTTAAAAATAAAACCGCATTACAGAATATTACAGAGGCTTTAATTATAGGTAAGAAAATACCAAAGGAAGAAGCAAATAAAATAGGTACTGACTTATTAGAGATGGTTGGCTTGGTCGATCAGGCACGTCAATATCCCATCACGCTATCAGGTGGACAACAGCAGAGAGTTTCTATCGCAAGAGCGTTAGCTGTTGATCCGAAAGTTTTATTGTTAGATGAGCCGACTTCTGCCTTAGATCCTGAACGTGTGAATGAAGTATTAGGTGTAATACAAAAACTTGCTTTGAATAAAACGACCATGATTATTGTGACGCATGAAATGGAATTTGCGAGAAAAATCGCAGATCGAGTCGTCTTTATGAGTGATGGCATTATTGTCGAAGAAGGGACCTCTCATCAGATTTTTAATCATCCCAAAGAAGAGTTAACGCAGAGATTTTTACGTCAAAGTCTACAAATTGTCGACTATGTCATTTGACCCTAAAGAATAAAGTGGAGAAGAGTATGGAAAATCATTCAACAATCGAAGCCTTTATAAGAGCATTTCGCGAAGATATGCATCAGTATCCTGAGCTTTCAAATGAAGAGTTTCAAACCACCGAAAAAATAAAAGAAGCCCTACAAAAACATCAAATAAGAATATTAGATATTCCTTTAAAAACAGGTGTTGTTGCAGAAATTGGCAATCCTGATAGTCATATTGCAGTAGCTTTGAGAGCAGATATTGATGCACTTCCCATCATAGAAGAGTCTGAGGAGGGGATTATTTCCAAAAAGCACGGTATTATGCATGCGTGTGGACATGATTTCCACACCTCTGCAGTATTGGGGGCCGCTATTTTGTTAAAACAAAATGAATCAGATTTGAAAGGAAAAGTGATTATCCTGTTTCAAGCTGCAGAAGAGACAGGAATAGGCGCTTTATCCATTCTGAAAACAGGCGTTTTAGATCCAGTTTCTGCCATCTTTGGATTTCATAATGATCCTACGCTTCCTGTGGGGACGTTGGGAAGCAAACAGGGTGCTTTAACCGCAGGAGTTGATCGTTTTAATATTAAAATCATTGCCAAAGGTGCTCATGCTGCAAAACCTCATGATGGGAATGATCCTATAATTATCATCGGTGCTCTCATCAATGCGTTACAAAGTATAGTGAGTAGGAATATAAATTCAAAACAAAATGCAGTATTGTCGATTACTCAAGTCCATAGTGGCAGTACATGGAATGTGATTCCTGAACAGGGATTCTTAGAGGGAACTGTCAGAACGTTTGATAGTGAAACGAGGTCGCTCATTGAGAATCGTGCGAAAGAGATTATTAAAGGGCTCTCTATTGCTTTTGGTGCAGATATTATTGTTGATTGGCAGGCGGGACCTCCTTCTGTATTAAATGATCCAAAGTTAACAGATTATGCTTTAGCAATTGCAGAAAAGAGTGGTTTTAATGCGGTACGTTTAGAAGAGAGTCCTATCGGGGAAGATTTTGCCTTTTATCAGCAAAAAATCCGAGGCGCTTTTATGATGATAGGTTCAGGCGGACCTTATGCATTGCATCACCCTAAGTTTAGAGTCGATGATAATGCACTCTTTCCAACCGCACACTATTTATATCAGTTGATTGAAAACAGTTTTTCAAATATTAACTGATTGATCAAGATGAATACTATTTCCTTACTTAAAGAGAATATTTTAAATAGTAAAATCAATTGGAATGATGAAATATTTAAAGCGATTAAAATCGCGCTATTGGATTATTTTGCCTCGTCATTATTGGCAAGACAACACCCTGCGCTCACACCGATAAAGTCTGTGATTAATGCTGATAAAGGGAATCCTCGATTTTGGCTGATTGGATTAGATGAGCTTGCAACCTCTAAGCAAGCGGCTTTATATAATGGAATGCAAGCGCATCTCTTAGATATTGATGATACGCATGAAACTGTAAGAGGACATCCTTCTGCTGTTATTTTATCTGCTTTAATAAGCCATATTCCACTATACAACCACGATAATGATGATCTAGAAACCCTCTCTGTTGAACGGTTTCTAACCGCCTATATTGTCGGTGTTGAAGTGATGGCAAGATTAGGAGAAGCGTTAGGCTCTTACCACTATATAAAAGGATGGCATAATACCTCAACGATAGGAGTAATAGCCGCGACCGCTGCGATATGTCATTTGTATCAATATCCTTTTGTGAATTCTGCTTTGAGTTTAGCTGCAACGCAAGCAGCGGGTCTTAGGCTTAATTTTGGAACCTTTGCAAAGCCATTACACGTAGGGCTAGCGGCACAAAACGCAGTTCAATCGATAGAATTATGTAAAGCAGGTTTTATAGCCGCAGATGACTTTTTAGATGACGAATTAGGATATCTCTCAGTCTATGGGAATTCTGAATCACAGTTGGCATTAGAACATTGGGGAAATCCATGGCAAATGTTCTCTCCAGGACTTTGGTTTAAAGATTATGAGTATTGTTCTGCAAATAGTTATGTGATTGATGCTTTAGAGATTCTACTTGAAAGAGAAGTGTCTATCGATCCAAAAGAGATCGCTTCCATAACCATCACATTTTCAAATGGAGGGGATGCGGCTTTAATTCACTCTTCGCCAAAATTTCAGAATCAAGGAAAGTTCTCTCCTGAATACCTGATATCAGAACGGTTATTAGGTCATGATTTATGTGGATTAAAATTTGAGAATGTTCTTGTATCAGCTTCTATTTCGGAACTCATGACTAAAATAAATAGGATAGTGTTATCTAAAGAAAACTCGTCACAACGGTTTGTAATGCTTGAAATAAAAATGAAAAATGGATTAAGTTACACAGAAACTGTCTTTCACCCGAAAGGAAGTCCTAAGAATCCTTATTCTATAGATACAATTCGTAATAAACTACATCGCGAAT